>CANRGM010000052.1 GCA_947630155.1 uncultured Clostridia bacterium | reverse complement strand
AAAATGTTTGTATGGAATTGACTAAAAGATATTTTTTTGGTACAATAATAGAAGGTTTAAATTTCAAAGACTATGGGAAAAATGAAATAGATTTTGAAAGGAATGAAAAAGTTGAATATTCTGACAAATGAATTGGAAAATTCAAAAAAGTTTTCAGAAGTTGTTAATCACATAAAAATGCAAAAAAGTCCGATAAGTTTATCGGGCTTATCTGATATGGGGAAGATTCATGTAATATCTGCCCTAAAAAATAGTTTAGGTAAGAATATCTGTGTAATAACATACAATCAAATTCAAGCCAAAAGATTGCAAAAAGACTTAGAATACTTTGATTCTAAAATAGCAATTTTCCCTAAAAAAGAATTAGTAACATATGATTATATAGCTGAAAGCAAGGATTTACCTTATGAGAGAATAGAAGTTTTGAATGATATTCGTAGAAATAAAATTAATATAGTAATACTTACAATAGAGAGTTTAATGCAAGATATGATTCCAAAAAACGTTTTGTATAAAAATAGTATGAAAGTGAAAGTTGGTGATAGTCTTAGTATAGATTATTTGAAACAAAAACTGGTTAATTTAGGTTATGAAAGAAATGATTTAATAGATGGAAGAGGACAATTTAGCATAAGAGGAGGAATTGTTGATATATCAATTTCAGAAAAACAAGGAGTAAGGCTAGAGTTTTGGGGAGACGATATAGATTCAATTAGAAGGTTTGATATTATTTCTCAAAGATCTATAGAAATGTTGCAAGATTTTGAAATAAATCCATCTCATGAATATATTTTGGAATACGGATTAGATGAAGTTATAAAAAATATTGAAGAAGCAGAATATAATAATAAGCAGAATATTAAAGAAGATATAGAGATAATTCGTTCAGGAGATTATATAAGTAAAATTGATAAATATTTTAATAGTTTTTACAGCAAAAGGTCAAACATTTTGGAATATTTAGATAAATTTGTAATAGTTTTAGATGAATTTGGAAAAATAAATCAGAGAGTAGATAATATTAAAATTGAAAACAGAAATTTAGTAAAGACTCTTATGGAAAAAGAAAAAAGTATACCTGATGTTATTTATAATATTAATAGTTTTAAAAATGTTTATCAAGAATATTTAGATGACAATTCAATAGAAGAAACAGATACACCTAATAAAGTACAAAATATAAAAAATGCATGTGTGTTTATGTATAAAGATGATATGGTAAGTAAGAAAATTACAAATACAATATGTAATTTTAATTATAGGGATATTCTATTTTATAAAAACGAAATTGATAGCTTATGTACTACTTTACAGGATGCAATAAAACGAAAAAAGAAGATTTTGATTTTAGGTGGAAGTGAAGATAATGCTAAGAAAATAGGAATTTTACTAAAGGATAGAAACATAGAAAATCTTTATATTAAAAAGGTAGAAACATTAGAAAAAGGAAAAGTATTTATTACAACTGGTGCATTAACTTCAGGATTTGAAGCATACGACTTAAACCTGATTGTTATATCAAGTGAAGATTTTTTTACAAGTATTCCTGTAAAAAAGAAAAAAGTTGCAAAGGATTTTAAAGAAGCAGAAAAAGTTGTATTCGCAGATTTGAGAATTGGCGATTATGTAGTTCATCAATCACATGGAATAGGTCAATATGTTGGAGTTAACACTATAAAGGCTGATAATGTAATAAAAGATTATGTAAAAATTAGGTATAAAGATGATGATATTTTATATGTTCCAACAACTAATATGGATACAATACGAAAATATATTGGTTCAGAAGGTGCTCCTAAAATTCATAAATTAGGTGGAAAAGACTGGTCAAAAGTAAAAACAAAGGTAAAAAATAACTTAAGGGAAGTTGCAAGGGAACTGATAGAATTATATGCTAAAAGGGAAAAAATTTCAGGACATGCATATAGTAAAGACACAGAATGGCAAAAGCAATTTGAAGAAAATTTTGAATATGTAGAAACTGATGACCAATTACGATGTATAGAAGAAGTAAAGAAAGATATGGAGTCACCAAAACCAATGGATAGGCTACTTTGTGGCGATGTTGGATATGGAAAAACAGAAGTGGCTATAAGAGCAGCCTTTAAAGCGGTAATGGATCATAAACAAGTTGCATATTTAGTTCCAACAACAGTTTTGGCAAATCAACAATATGAAGAATTTAAAAAAAGAATGCAAGATTTTGCAGTAAATGTAGAAGTGTTAAACAGGTTTAAGACTAAAAAACAACAAACACAAATTATAAAAAAATTAAAACTTGGGGAAATAGATGTTATTGTTGGAACACATAGGATTTTAAGTGAAGATGTAGAATTTAGAGACCTAGGTTTATTAATAATAGATGAAGAGCATAGATTTGGTGTAAAAGATAAAGAAAAAATTAAACAATTGAAAAATAATATTGATGTATTAACAATGACAGCAACTCCAATTCCTAGAACACTACATATGTCTATAGTTGGTGTTAGAGATATGTCTGTTATATATGATCCACCTCAAGCTAGAAAGCCAGTTCAAACTTATGTATTGGAGTATGATGAGGATGTTATAAAAGAGGCTATTACTAAGGAATTAGAAAGAGACGGTCAAGTATTTTATTTGTTTAATAATGTTGAAAACATAGAAAGAAAGGCTTTAGAGCTTTCTAGGTTGGTTCCAGAAGCGGAAGTTAGTTATGCTAATGGACAAATGACTGGTAGAGAAATTGAAGAAATAATGTTTAACTTTATTAATAAAAAGACCAATGTTTTAGTATGTACTACAATTTTGGAATCAGGTATAGACATACCAAATGCTAATACAATAATAGTAGAAAATGCAGATAGACTAGGGTTAGCACAATTATACCAAATTCGTGGAAGAGTTGGTAGAAGCGATAAACAAGCCTATGCATATATAACATATAAACCAGATAAATTATTGTCTGAAGTTGCAGATAAGCGTTTGAAAGCAATAAAAGAATTTACTGAGTTTGGATCAGGTTTCAAAATTGCTATGCGTGATTTGGAAATAAGGGGAGCCGGCAGTTTACTAGGAGAAATTCAGCATGGTCATATGGAGCAAGTTGGTTATGAAATGTATTGCAAATTACTAGATGAAGTTATAAAAGAAATGCAAGGAATTGAAGTTCAAGAGGAAATTGATGTACAAATTGATTTAAATATTTCTAGTTATATTCCAGATGAATACATTAGCGATTCTAGTCAGAAGATTGAAATATACCAAGATATTGCGTTATGTAGAAGTGAAGAAGATATTGCTAATATTGTTGACGAATTAATTGATAGATATGGAAATATGCCGGCAGAACTAGAGAATTTGTTAGAAATAGTCAGAATAAAGGAATTATGCAGAAGGTTGAATATCTTGAAAATGACAAAGAAAAATGGAAATTATGTATTTTATTTTGATGCAAATAAGTTTGATTTTTCTATTGTTGATAAATTACTTCAAGAATATAAAAATGCTGTTAGTTTTTCACCAGGAAAAGAACCATATATTACTTTGAAAAGTAAAGCTAACACTGATGTTGAACAATTAGATGAAATAAAAATGTTTTTGAGAAATTTAATCACAAATAAATAATTTATGGTGTTATTAGTTTTTAAAATACTATTTATTATAAAAGGAGGGAGTATTTGAAATGCAAGTGATAACTAGCAAAGATAATGAAATTGTAAAAAATATAAAGAAATTAAAAGAAAAAAAGTTTCGTGATGAAAAAAATCAATTTATAGTTGAAGGTATAAAGCTTGTAGCTGAAGCGATTGAAGAAAATAGTAATATCGACAGTGTGGTGGTTTGTGAAGATTGTGTTAATGACGGTTCAATAGATAAGAAACTATTATATGAAATTGCTAGATTTAAGTGTGTTTATGTTACAGAAAAAATTTTCGATACACTTACAGATGTTTCAAATCCTCAGGGTATTTTAGCTGTTATTAATAGAAAAAATGCTAATGTAAATATAGATTATAGCCAAGATTTTATTGTGGTATTGGATGGAATTCAAGATCCTGGAAATCTTGGGACTATTCTAAGAACTGTAGATGCTGCAGGCTTAAATCAAATAATTCTTTCTAAAGAAACAGCAGATAGTTTTAATCCGAAAGTTGTTAGGTCAACAATGGGAGGAATTTTTAGAGTTAATGTGATTAAATCTGAAAATTTGGTTGAAACATTAAAAGAAATACAGGAGCACAGATTTGATATAGTTGTAACTTCTTTAGATGCTAGAAATAGTGTATATGATATTGATTATAATAAAAAGGTAATTGTAATTGGAAATGAAGCAAATGGGGTTTCTAAGGAAGTGCAGGATTTAGCAGATAAGAAAGTTAAAATCCCGATGATTGGTAAAACAGAAAGTTTGAATGCGAGTGTGGCTGCAGGAATCATGATTTATGAATATGTGAGGGGAAAAGTCAAATGAGAGCTTTGCTTTCATTTGACTTTTCTGATATAAGCCATACACTAAAAGTAGTACCTTAGTTATGCTTCTTTATTTTCTACATTAATATCATTTTTACTATTTATAATATCAGTAAGGCTTTCTGGTAATGCTAGTATGGTTGGGGTAGGTAATGGTACAAATTTGCCTGATAAAAATTTTCGTAACTTTATAAATAGCAATTTTAATCTGCTTTTTGAATTTAGTTCCATTTTAGCTATATTAGAACTATAATTTAGATTTTGTATAGTTTTAACACCATAATGCTCATATATTTCTAAAAATTTTTCTTCTTTGATTAAATCTTTTAATTCTTGAGTTTTAAATTTATTTGGAACGTATTTTAAATAGGCTTCTTTTCCATATTTTTCATAAATCTTTGCAAACTTGAAATAGGATTTTTGAAATTCTACATTAGAGTGAAAAACTTGGTTAAATTTATATTCTTCATATTCTATTTCATCTATTATTTCTTTTATTTCATTTTTTATCTTTTGTTTTAAATTTTTATCCATAGATAATCCTTTCTATTAAGTTTAATTTGTATTTGTTAGTATTTTATCACAACATAATTAATAAAACAAGAAAAACTACAAAAATGCAACTTGAATTTTATAATATTTCTGATATAATATACACATTAAAAGAAGTTTTATATATCGAAAGGGATGAATACTTATGTACAGAAATCACAATTGTGGAGAATTAACAATAAAAAATGTAGGAGAAGAAGTAATATTAGCAGGATGGATTCAAAGAATTAGAAATCTTGGAGCAATGAAGTTTATAGATTTAAGAGATCAATTTGGAATAACACAAATAGTAATATCAGAAAATGAAGAAATTCAAAAGCAATCAGAAGATTTAGTAACAGAAACAGTTATTCAAGTTACAGGAAATGTTGTTGAAAGAAGCAGTAAAAATATGAAAATTCCAACAGGAGAAATAGAGATAGATGCAAAAGAAATAAAAGTTTTAGGAAAATGCAAGGCAACACTTCCATTTGAGGTCAACTCTGAAAAAATAGATATAAATTCAGTAAGAGAAGATTTAAGATTAGAATACAGATTTTTAGATTTAAGAAATGAGAAATTGCATAACAATATATTGCTTCGTTCTAAGGTACTAAAAGCATTAAGAGATAAAATGGATGAATTAGGCTTTAATGAAATACAAACTCCGATTTTAGCAAATTCATCACCAGAAGGAGCTCGTGATTATTTAGTTCCAAGTAGATTACATCCTGGTGAATTTTATGCATTACCTCAAGCACCACAACAATTTAAACAATTATTAATGGTATCTGGTTTTGATAAGTATTTTCAAATTGCTCCATGTTTTAGAGATGAGGATCCAAGGGCTGATAGGGCACCAGGTGAGTTTTATCAATTAGATTTCGAGATGAGCTTTGCAGAGCAGGAAGATGTTTTTAAAGTGTTAGAAGATGTATATATATCAACTTTTAAAAAATTTACAGATTGGAAAGTAGATGAAGGACCTTTTATTCGTATTCCATATAAAGAAGCTATGGAAAAATATGGTATAGATAAGCCAGATTTAAGGAATCCACTAATAATACAAGATGCAACCGATATCTTTAAAGGTACAGAATTTAATGCATTTAAAGATAAAACAATAAAAGTTATAGTAGTTCCAAATGGCGCAGAACAAGGAAGAAAATTCTTTGATAATATGTCTGAATTTGCAGTAAACGAACTAGGAGCAAAAGGATTAGCTTGGACAAAATTTGATAATGAAAATAATGTATCAGGTGGAATTGCTAAATTTATTTCAGATGATGTAAAAAAAGGTTTGCAAGAGGTTATAGGAGTAAAACCAAATGATAGTCTATTTTTTATTGCTGATGAATTTAGCACTGCACAAAAAATTGCAGGATTAGTAAGAATTGAACTAGGAAATAGATTAGATTTACTAGAAAAGAATTGCTACAAGTTCTGTTTAGTAGTAGATTTTCCAATGTATGAATTATCAGATGAAGGTAAAATAGACTTTAATCATAATCCTTTCTCAATGCCACAAGGAGGAATGGAGGCTTTATTAAACCAAGACCCACTTGAAATAGTAGCATATCAATTTGATGTGGTATGTAATGGTTATGAAATGGCATCAGGTGCTGTAAGAAATCATGATGTGGATATTATGAAAAAAGCTTTTCAAATTGCTGGATATAGTGAAGATGATGTTGAGAAAAGATTTGGAGCTTTATATAAGGCTTTCCAATATGGAACACCTCCACATGCTGGAGCTGCACCTGGAATAGATAGAATGATAATGTTAATTGCAGATTCACAGAACATTAGGGAAGTTATAGCATTTCCTAAAAACAAAAAAGCAAGAGATATTTTAATGGGAGCACCATCTATAGTTATGCCTGAACAATTAAGGGATGTGCATATTTCTGTTGAAGAAAAGGAGAAAATATGATTTATCCAAAATTTATAGAAAAAGGTATGTGTATAGGTGTTCCAGCGCCATCAAGTGGTGCATATGATGATTTTCATATAAAAAAATATGAGAATGCGAAATCTAATCTAGAAAAATTGGGATATAAATTAATTTTGTCAAAGAATATTAATAAATCAGAAAAATGCAGAAGTGCTTCTGCTATAGAAAGAGCTGAAGAAGTAAATAAAATGTTTGAAGACGAAAATATAGGACTTATAATGTGTGCAGCAGGTGGAGAATTTTTAGTGGAAATTCTTCCATATGTAAAGTTTGAAAAAATACTATCAAATCCTAAATTTGTTCAAGGTTTTTCTGACTCAACAGGATTATTATTTCCGCTAACCACAAAATATGACATAGCTACTATTTATGGTAATAATTTTGGTGATTATGGAACTAGTGAATATGATAGAAGTATTACTGA
>CANRGM010000051.1 GCA_947630155.1 uncultured Clostridia bacterium | reverse complement strand
GCATATGTAACAGTTCCTGCAGCTGCAGCTTTTATAGGTGTTCCATTTGGTGATGCTATATCTAGTCCAGTATGATAATATGAACCTTGATTTCCATACCTACAGGAAATTTTACCACTTATAGGTTCTATTAAAGATATTCCTAAATCAACCTTATTGTATGGACTATTTACATTTTTAGAAGACCCTATCACACCATTACTTGTCTTTTGGGTATTATTTGAGGTTTTCTTAACAACAGGTTTAGGCTTTTCTTCATATAATTCAGACACGCATGTATCTATGCTGGCAAATTCAGCTAAACTTGTATCATATTTTTCCACTGTTGTAATTTTATCTATATTATTACTATCTTTTTCTTTTAATTGATTAATTACACTTTGAGCATCATCTATACTAGAAAGATTATATTTTTCCTCTCCATCAAGCATTATAGTGTAATATTTATAATATGATACTCCTGTTCCAATTATTTTACTATAAATCTCTTCATCATTTGTTTTTACATCTCTTTTTAATAAACACATTTCATATTGTGGCATACTAGATATTTGTATAAATGCTATATTATTTTCATTATTTCCATCAGTCACATATTCATTTATTTTAGCTTGTAAATTTCCCTTACTATTTATGTATCCCAAAAATTCTCCATTATAACTTACAGTATATGTTGGCTTATAAAAAATGAAAATTGCACCTAAAATTAAAGCCATTGCTATACTAACTAGTATGATAATTTTCATCCAAACACGTAAATGTATTATACCTTTCTTTATCGTACTAATATGAAACACTCTCCTCTCCAATTTACCCTATTTTATCCCATTTTATTTCATAAATCAACATCAAATATAATTTTTAATTAAAAAAAGTTACTGTTTAACACTTTTAACATAAAAAAATTTTGCAGTGATTCATTCAAAATAAGAATTCTTATTTTGGATGAATCACTGCATAAGTGTCTCCTATTGTAACTCATTTTTAACAGTCTGTATTTCAGTAATAGTAGCAGGCTGTGCGGGTTTATAATACCCCTTAGTCTGAGCGACTTTAAATAACTCATACTGAAAACTCTCATCATTATTTCTTATTTGTTGAATTGTTTGTCTTAACTGCATATTTTCAGTTTCTGATATAACACCTTGATATGTTGTTAATTCAGATTTTACACCATTTAATATATCATTTACCATTGTTTTTTCATCCATAAAAACACCTCCATCAAAAAAATTCAAAAATTTAAACTTTAGAAAACTAAGATTAATTATTTAAGAAAGACATTAGTTTTTGTTTAGTATTTAGTGCATCTTGTGCTGATTTTGTAAATATTTGCTTTATTTGTGGATCAACTGCTTGTGATGCATATGTGTTTAATTTTTGATATGAAGTCTCATGTGCTCCAATTAAATGTCTTAAATTTTGAAGTTCTACTTGTGTCAAATTAGCCATTATTATCCTTCCTTTCCATTTGTTTTATACTTTAATTATTCACAAAATATTTACTTTTATACATATTCTCCCAATAAAAATACTAATATTAAAAAAAGAGAAATTTAAGGAACGTCCCTAAATTTCTCTTTTTTTATAAAATCTCTAATCCAGCATATTTTGCCATCAATCTTTTATTTCCAGACTTATCAAAATTAATTTCGACTTTCATATCATCACCTTCTGGCTCAACCTTAGTAATTGTTCCTTCTCCAAACTTTTTATGATATATTCTTTGACCTGGCTCATATTTTGTAACATCAACACTCTTTTCTTTATTATTAAGTGATTTCAAGAAACTTTCTGCGGTTCTAAATGCAAATTTGTTTACTTCTTTGTCTCCTGACTCTGCTTTATGTTCATGTGAACCACTAAAAAATCCTGAATTATTTCCTTGTGTTGTTGCTCCAACAGGTATTTTATATGAATCCATACTATAAGTTTTTACGCTTGATGCTGAATTATTCCTATTAAATCCATATTCCCATTTATATCCACTGTCTTCAAAATTATTTTTCTTTGGTGCAAAAGCATTCTCATAACCTTCAAGTAGATCCTCTGGTATTTCTTTAATAAATCTAGATATAGGATTATAACTTGTAGAACCAAATATAGTTCTTCTTTTAGCGCATGTTACATATAAAAATCTCTTAGCCCTTGTGATTCCTACATAAAACAATCTTCGTTCTTCTTCAAGTTCTTGTGGTTCTCCAATTGATTTAAATCCTGGGAAGATTCCTTCTTCCATCCCAACTAAAAATACTGTTTCAAATTCCAACCCCTTTGCACTATGTAATGTCATTAAAATTACACAGTCCTCTTCTTCTTGCATATTGTCTAAATCTGTTGTCAATGTCATATTCTCTAAAAATTCTTGTAATGTATTGTCAGCTGATTCCTCTTCAAACTCCATTGCAACAGTTAAGAATTCCTCTAAGTTCTGAATTCTACTTTCCGCTTCTACAGTATTTTCATCTTTCAAAGCCTTAGTATAACCAGTCTTATTTAGAGTCTCTTTAACCAACTCTGAAATTAAAACTTTATCCTGTTTTTCCCTTAAGGCTTCTATAGTTTCAATAAACTCTCTAGAATTAATATACACTCTATTTAACCCATATTGTTCAGCATTTTTTATTATCTCATACATAGGAACACCAGTTTTTTCAGATATTTCTTGAATATTATCAAGGCTTGTCTTTCCGATTCCTCTTTTAGGTTCATTTATAATCCTTTTTAAAGCCAAATTATCTGATGTATTAAATATTAATCTTAAATATGAAATAATATCCTTAATTTCTTTTCTTTCATAGAATTTCTGACCACCAATAATTTTATAAGGAATTTTCTCTCTCCTTAAAATATCCTCTATTGCTCTTGATTGAGAATTCATTCTATACAAAACTGCAAAATCAGAATAATTATAAAATTGTTCTCTTTTTAACATATTTATTTGACTTACTATGTAATTACTCTCATCATATTCATCATCTCCAACATAAATTGTTGGTAAATTTCCCTCATCATTCTGAGTCCATAATTTTTTATCATATTTTACTTGATTATTTTTTATAACAGCATTTGCAGCTTTTAAAATATTACCTGTACATCTATAATTTTGTTCCAATTTTATTATTTTAGTTCCTGGAAAGTCTTTTTCAAAGTTTAAAATATTTGAAATATCAGCTCCTCTAAAAGAATATATACCTTGGTCATTATCCCCCACAACAGTTATATTTCCATGCCTTGAAGCTAAAATTGATATTAACATAAATTGTGCTTTGTTTGTATCTTGATATTCATCTACTAAAATATATTGAAACTTATCTGTATAATACTCTAAAACATCTATATTTTCAGTTAATATTTTTATGGTATAATTTATAATATCATCAAAATCAACTGCATTGTTCTCTTTCAAGCGTTTTTGATAAAGTTCATATATTTGTGCAATTATTTCTTTTCTATAATCACCTGCATATTTAGTTGCATATGCTTTTGGCTCCAACATCTCATTTTTTCCATTACTTATTTCAGACAACACAGCTCTATCAGAAAACAACTTATCATCTATTTTTAATTCTTTCAGACACTCTTTAATTAATGTTTTTTGATCTTGTGTATCAAATATTATAAAAGAACTTTCAAAACCAATTCTATCTATATATTTTCTTAATATACGAACGCATATAGAGTGGAAAGTTCCAATCCACATATCATTTACTGCATCTCCAACTAAACTTTCAACCCTTTGCTTCATCTCATTAGCAGCCTTATTGGTAAATGTTATAGCTAGTATGTTCCATGGTTTTACATACTTTTCTGCCATTAAATATGCTATCTTATGAGTTAAAACCTTAGTTTTACCACTACCTGCACCAGCTATTATTAAACATGGTCCATCTGTTTGAAGCACAGCTTCTTGTTGCTTATCATTTAAATCTTGTATCAAATTCTGCATTTTTCTTTCTCCTTATATCAAAACTTATGAATCCATTTTGTTATTATTTAAATAATATTTAAATTTATCATTTTTTTAGATTACATATAGTATAACATAGAAAAATACAAAATACTATTATATTTAGCTAAAAAGTTTTTATTCATAATTTTTTATGAGAGAAATTTAAAGAACATCCCCAAATTTCCCTCACACTTCTAATGTAACAATTCAAAGGCAAACAAGCTAAAATAATCCCAAATATCCTTTTTCTCCACTGTATAGGCATTCTTTATTTCAACCACATCAATAGTGTTTTCATTTAAATCTACCTTCAAGCTCCCTATAATAGTCCCCTCTTCAACTGGAGCTTCAAAATAATACAAACTATTTATATCAATATTGATATTATCCTTCTCAGACTTTTTAATTGGAACAACATCATTATCTAAATCGGTTAAATATAGCTCCATATTATTATACTTGCATTTATTTACTTGAATTCTATCCTTATTTATCAAAACCCAATTTTTAAACTTTTCATCAATTATATCTTTAATATTAACTAGCTCATAATTTTCATAAACATATTCAATTAACTTTATACTATCTTTTGTTCTAATATCTTTTGTATCAGCCTGTAACACAACTGTTATAATTTCAAATCCATCTCTATTTACAGAAGTTACTAAGCACCTTCCTGCATTATTTGTAAATCCCGTTTTTACTCCATTTACACCATTTAAATATCCTAATAACTCATTAGTATTAGAAATTTCCTTTGGATACCCATTTATAGTTACAGTATAGTTTTGTGTATTAACGACTTTCGCAAAAGTTTCATTTTTCAAAGCATAATCTGCAAGTTTTGCAAGCTCATATGCTGTTGTATAATGCTCTGGATCATCTAATCCATGAGGTGTAACATAATGTGTATTTTCCAAGCCTAATTCTTTAGCTTTTGCATTCATTAATTCAGCAAATCCTTCCACACTACCCCCAACAATTTCTGCAATGGCCACAGCAGCATCATTTCCAGATTTAAGCATTAAACCATATAATAAGTCCTTCATTGTAATCTTATCATCTTTTTTTAAACCCAACCTTGATCCGCCAGTTCCAGCAGCCTTAGCAGATATAGTAACTGTTTGTGTTAAATCACCATTTTCCAATAAAATTATAGATGTCATAATCTTTGTTGTAGAAGCCATTGCACTTTTTTTATTTTCATTTTTACCCCATATAACTTTTCCCGATTTTCTATCATATGCAACAGCTATTCTCGAATTCAAAATAGGTTCATCTTTTGTTTGATTTGTAACTTCTATCATATTGCTTTTTTCTGTAGTTTCATTTTCATCATCAGCATAAACTATGCTAATATTCATAATTATTAGATTTATTATAATTAACATACAAAATACTTTTTTCAACATAAAAATCACCTATATAAAATATATTTTATATAAGTGATTTTTATGTATTGTTTTTTATTTTATTAGTTATGGACCTGTAATTTTATTAATACTGCCTGTTAATGTTTGAATCCAATTAAATACAGCTACTATAACAAATAGAATAACAATTCCAATAAATGTAACAATTAGTTGTTTTTTTACTTCTGCTTTACCTTCAGGTGCAGCAATTATAAACTTTATACCTAAATACATTAAAACTATTACTGCTATTACTATTGCAAAATATTTGATATATCCTGCCACTATAGCACCTGCTTTAAAGACACCATTATTATCATTAATACCATATATTGCTGTATGCAAATCTGTTTCTGCAAATACAATATTAAAATTTAAAAATATCATTAATACAATATTAACTATTACAACTAATTTTCTCTTCATATTTTTCACCTTTGTCTATATTAGAATTATTTTCCACCTAATGCTGTTTGGATAAATCCTACAATTGCTGAAGCAGATAATACTATTGCAATACCTCCAATAAATAATGGTAATTGTTTTTTGATATCAGCTTTACCTTCTGGTGATTTTGTAATATATGATATACCTAAATACATTGCAATTACAACCGCTACTGCAATTCCAACCCATTTCATAATACCTAATATATTTGCAAGAGCATTACTTACCTCAGGATTAGGAGTTACTTCATTTGGTGTTGGTACAGTTACAGCACATACAACATTTCCTAAAGTTACTAATAACATTACTACTAAAACAATTACACTTAATATTTTCATACTTTTTTTACTTAACATTTTAAATTCCTCCTTTTATTTATCTAATAATAAAATACTAATGCTATATATTAATAATACCGCTTTTTTACAAAAAAGTCAATATTTTTTAACTTTTTGTTCGCAAATATACATTTTTTTATACTATATAAACCTATTTCTATATGTAGTTTTATTTGATATATCAATATTTTGTTCTATATAAATTTAATATTTCCTTATAAAAATATAATTCATATAGTATTTTTTATTCACATTCTAATCCGCATATAATTTTCCTATCTTCCATTTTTCAATTCGTTACAATTTACATCATTACAATCATTTTTCATATAATACTTAGCTATTAGTTCATCGAGCTCCACGCTTAAATTATATATTTCTTCGTAGCTTTTTCCAGTTATTATGCTCTCGTTTAATCTCTCCCTTGCCTGACGGATTTTATCGTCTAACATATTAACCAACTCTCCTTTTCACTATATAAGCTTGTCTCATTTGTATATATATAGGATAGCATATTTAAAACTACTGTGTCAACAAAAAAGCTGGATTTATCCCTATTTTGGCAGACTTTTCATCTGTCTTTTTCGACAGGATTCGACATATGTTTATATTTATTTTTTTTATATATCAAAATAATACCAAATACTATAAAAAACGCTAATGACAAGATTTGTGAAATTCTACAATTAAATAACATTAAACTATCAGTTCTTAACCCCTCTATTATAAATCTTACAAAAGAATAGCAAATTATGTAAAGATATGTTATTTCCCCTGTAAATTTTCTTTTTTTACTTACTATTGACAACACAATAAAAATAACAAAAGTACAAATAGATTCATATAAAAAAGTTGGGTGTACATATTTTACAATACCATCTTCAATAATTTCCATTTTCAAAGGCAAATTTGTTTCATACCCATATGCCTCAACATTTATGTAATTTCCCCATCTTCCTATAGATTGACATAACGCCACAACTGGAACTAAAAAATCTGTAATATCTAATATTTTAACCTTTCTTATTTTACTAAAAATTGCAATAACTATTACACCACCTATTATTCCGCCATATATGGCTAGTCCTCCATTTTTTATATTGAAAATATCCTCTGGATTATTTTTATAATAATCAAAAGAAAATATAACATAATATAATCTAGCACAAATTATAGCTATTGGTAGCATTACAATTGCTAAATCCAATAAATCATCAAATTTTATTCCAAACCTTCCATCATGAAATCTACACCATATAACTGCCATTAGCATTGCAGAAACAATTAATATTGCATACCAGTATATCGGAAT
>CANRGM010000050.1 GCA_947630155.1 uncultured Clostridia bacterium | reverse complement strand
TCAAATGTAAATAAAAAGGCAGATTATAAATCTGCCTCTAGAAATAATGAACTGATAGACCTTGATAATGAAGTAGTCATAGGTTTAAAAAATTACCCAAAACCTAAACAAAATCAAAACAATAAAAAAAAGAACTATAAAAATTCAAAAAAAGGACAAGCAGATGTAACGTTAAAAAATCGCATTGAAGATAAACAGAAAGTGAGTAGAAATCCAAACAAAGTAAAGTATGAGAAAGAGCATAATAGCAAAAAAAATAATAAAAAAACTTCTGCAAGTATAAATAAGAATAACAATAAAAAAGAAAGTAAAAATATACCAATAAAAAACAAAAATACAAGTAATTCTCAAATTATATTACAAGATAAACTAAGAAGAAAAAAAATAAGAGCTATAAAAAAGATGAGTGTAATAGCATTAATGGCTATTCTTCTTATAGGAGGAATTGTATACTTCTTTTTATCTCCAGTATTTAATGTTAAAGCAATTGAGGTAATTAATAATAATTATATAACTTCTGAGCAAATAATTAGTTCGTCTGGAATAAAAGTTCAGGAAAATATGTTTAAATTTTCAAAAAAAGACTCTCAAAATAATATTTTATCAAATCCATATATAGAGAAAGTGAATATTAGTAGAAATTTATTTACTAATAAGGTGCAAATAGATGTACAAGAAAGAACTGCTACTTTAATGCTTGAGTATGGTAATTCATATGTATATATAAATAATCAGGGCTATATACTAGAAATATCAACGACAAAGTTAAATACACCAATTTTGAAAGGTTATGTTACTCCTTTAAGTCAAGTAAAGCCAGGAAATAGACTAAATAAAGAAGATTTGGAAAGATTAGAAACCGTTTTAAATATAATGGAAACTGCTAGTTCAAATGGTATAGATAATTTGATATCACAAATAGATATAAAAGATAAAGATGACTATATAATGTTTTTAGAAGAAGAAGATAAAACTGTATATTTAGGAAGTTGCTCTAACTTATCTACACAAATGTTATATGTCAAGAAAATGATAGAGACTGAAAAAGGCGTTGAAGGAGAATTTTTTGTAAATATGGATTTAAATAAAGGGAGAACAGTATTTAGAGAAAAAGTATAAATTTTATGAGAAAGAGTTAGGTAGTGAAAGGAGATTTACATTATGAAAAATTGGAAAATAGCTTTAACTTTTGGCTGTGTATGCTGTATACTTACGTTAGCCATATGTATTCAATTTAAAACAATTGATGATACAAACTCTACAGTTTCGCAAACATTAATAGGTAATGAATTAAGAGATCAAGTTCTAAAATGGAAAGAGAAATATGACAAAGCTACTAAAGAATTAGAAACTTCTGAGCAAAAGTTGGAATCAATAAGATTAGAATCCACGCAAAATGATGAAAATTCAATACATAAGGAAGAAGAAATAAAACTTGATAACATATTACTTGGATTGACAGATGTAACTGGAGACGGAATAGTAATTACATTAAAAGATAATAACAATGTAAAAAGATCTAATATAGGGCCTTTGGATAATATTGAACTGTATTTGGTTCATGCAGGAGATTTAGTAGAAGTTGTAAATGCTCTAAGAAATGCAGGAGCAGAAGCGATTTCAATAAATGGACAAAGGATAACAAATTATACAGCAATATATTGTGCAGGAAATGTTGTAGTAATAAATGGTGAAAAAATTAGTTCTCCAATTGAAATTAAAGCAATAGGCTCTCCAGAATTATTGTATGGATCAATAATGATTCCCGGAGGCTATCTAGAATTACTAGAAGAAACAGGAGTAATAGTAAATGTAAAGAAACAGGAGAACATTAAAATAAATAAATATGATGGTATAATTAATACCCAATATATAACTAGTGAAGAGTAAAAGAGGTGTTGGAATGAAAAAAGGTAAAATAACTATTTCTATTGTAGTTTTTTTTATTACAGTTATGCTTGTATCATCAATGTTTATTCAATTTAGGACTGTTGAAAAAACAAATTCAATGGGAATTGATAGTATGAGGGAAAATGAATTAAGACAGGAGATTGTAAGTTGGAAAAACAAGTATAATGAAATTGATGAAAAACTTCAATCAAACAATCAAAAAATAGAAGAATATACTAACACAATTCAAAATAACCAACAAGCATCAGAACTAATAGATAACGAATTAAAAGAATATAACATGTTAGTTGGTAAAACAAATGTAACAGGTGATGGTGTTGTATTAAAGTTGATAGATACATTAGAACAGTCTTTTTCTGCAAGTAATTTAGTATACTTAGTAAATGAATTAAAATATGCAGGAGCAGAAGCTATTTCCATCAATAATCAGAGAATAATAAACAGTACAGATATAGTCTCAATAAATAATAACCAATATATTTTAGTAAACGGTGAAAGAATAGTAAGCCCTTACGAAGTAAAGGCTATAGGGAATAAGGACGAACTAGATAAAATTCTTAATTTTGAAAACGATGGTTTTGTACCATATTATAGAAGTAAGGGATATACATTAGACATAAACTTTCAATCTAATGTGAAAATACCATCATATGATAAAGAAATAATATTGAAATATATAAAAGAGGAGGAATAATAATATGATTTTTATAGCAATAATTTTAGGTTGTGTAATAGGACTTGTATTAGGTAATTTTGCTCCAATCATCTCATATACATATTCATCTTATTTGGCAATAGCAATAGTAGCAGCTTTGGACTCAGTGTTTGGTGGAGTGGCTTCATCTCTAAATAAAAAATTTGATATGGGAATATTTATTTCAGGATTTTTTGGAAATGCAATTTTAGCAATATTACTTGCATATTTAGGTCAAAGACTTAACGTGGATATATACTTAGTAGCCATATTTGTTTTTGTAAGTAGGATGTTTAATAATTTAGCGATTATTCGAAGATATTATTTAGATAAATTTAGAAAAAGAAAAATTAAAGAAGCGGAAATGGCAGAAAATAATACAAAATAGAACATTATTACAAAACTGTTACAAAAATATTACAAAAATATAACAAATTCTATTGACTTTTTTGAAGAAATATAATATCCTTACTAAGAAATAAACTAGGAATAAAAATGCATAAAAAATGGAGGAGTTAACTTTGGCTATAGGAGATGTAATTGTAGGAATTGATATAGGCACATCGAAAGTAAGCCTTATCATTGGAGAAGTTAATAATTTTAATCAAATAGAAATACTATGTAGTACTAATCAGCCATGCAATGGAATAAAAAAAGGAAAAATAATCAATGAAGGTGAAGTAATACAATCAATAACAAAGGTGGTTTCAGATGCTGAAGTTGATACAAATCTAAAAATTAATTCTGCATACTTAACAATACAAGGTAAATATGTGACAATAGTTCAAAATAGTGTTATAAAAGAAGTAAAAGATAAGTACTCTGGAATTACAGTCAAAGATGTTTCATCAGCTATAATGCAAGCAAAAGATATAGATGTTCCAGAAGGAATGAGCATCATAGATGTGGTAGCAGATAAATTTATTCTTGATAATGGCAAAGCAGTATCAGATCCAATAGGAAATTTCAGTTCAAAATTCACATTAAAAGCTCAAGTTGTCTTAGCAGACAGAGATTATATGAGACAGTTAATTGGTATACTAAGAAAATGTAATTTAGAAATTGATGGAGTAGTACCAATAACACTTGCTGAAAGAAATCTTGTATTAGATACTCATGAGCTGACAGATAATGTTATGATACTTGATATGGGAGCAGGGAATACCGATATTGGAGTGTTTGAAGGCCCAGAATTCATATACACAAACACAATACCACTTGGTGGAGATAACATAACAAATGATATAGCACTAGTACTTAATATTTCACATGAAGAAGCAGATAAGCTAAAAAAACAATATGCTTTAGCAATGAAATCATTTATAGATAACAATAATGAAATATTATTAACAACTTGCAAAGAAGAACAGTCAAGTAAAGTAATAAAAAGCTCAGAACTAATAGAAATTATTGAAGCAAGAATAGAAGAAATATTCACATTAGTTAATAAAGATATAACAATGCAGGGGATTAAATCAAGAATAAATAATGTAATATTAACTGGACAGGGAATTACAAATATAAGCAAAAGTGATGTAGCAGGAAAAGTTGTACTAAACATCCCAGTAAAAATATCAACAGGAAGAGGCATAAGTACAGTAAGGCCGGGGTATAGAACAGTATATTCTCTTGTTAGATATATAGCATCAAGACAATTTGCTAAAAATATTTCTAGTAACATAGATACAGCGACACAAAAGAGTACAATTTTTAAGGATATATTAGAAAAAGTAAAAGACTTTTTCTATTCATAAAATGAGATATGACTATGGATAATAGTCAAAAAGGATGTTATTAATTTTTAAAATATAAAAAATAGGGAGGAAGAACAAAATGATAATGGATGGCATGGAAGAAAGTGGACTAATGATAGACGGAACAGCAACTATTAAAGTTATAGGTGTTGGTGGCGGTGGAACAAACGCTGTTAACAGAATGGTTGATTCTGGAATTAGAGGAGTTGAATTTGTTGCAGTAAATACTGATAGACAAGCTTTATTATTATCAAAAGCTGCATCAAAAATTCAAATAGGAGAAAAAATAACAAGAGGGTTAGGAGCAGGAGCTAATCCAGATATAGGTGCTCAAGCAGCAGAAGAAAGCAAATCTGAAATAACAGAAGCATTGCGTGGAGCAGATATGGTATTTGTTACAGCAGGAATGGGTGGTGGAACTGGTACAGGTGCAGCACCAATAGTAGCAGCATGTGCAAAAGAAATGGGAATATTAACAATAGGTGTTGTTACAAAACCATTCACATTTGAAGGAAAGAAAAGATTATCACAAGCTGAAAGGGGAATAGAAAGCCTAAAAAGTAAAGTAGATACTCTTGTTGTAATTCCTAATGACAAATTATTACAAGTTATAGATAGAAAAACATCAATAGTAGAAGCATTTAAAATGGCTGATGATGTATTAAGACAAGGTGTTCAAGGTATATCAGACTTAATTGCTGTTCCAGGTCTTGTAAACTTAGATTTTGCAGATGTTAAAACAATAATGCTAAATACAGGTATGGCACATATGGGTATAGGAAGAGCATCTGGTGAATCAAGAGCAGAAGAAGCAGCAAAACAAGCTGTACAAAGTCCAATGCTTGAAACATCAATTGAAGGAGCTAGAGGAGTTATCATTAATATTACTGGTGGAACAAATCTAGGACTACATGAAGTTAATACTGCTGCAGAACTAGTCCAAAGAAGTGTTGATCCAGAAGCTAACATTATCTTTGGTGCAGTTATAGACGAAACTTTAGAGGAAGATATAGTAATCACAGTTATTGCTACAGGATTTGAAGATGAAGACAAAAATAAAATTAATT
This sequence comes from uncultured Clostridia bacterium, assembly GCA_947630155.1. Classification (GTDB taxonomy): domain Bacteria; phylum Bacillota; class Clostridia; order TANB77; family CAG-508; genus CAG-492. The sequence goes on along the minus strand of CANRGM010000050.1, from coordinate 2,491 downwards.
CAGTTCCTGTAAGCCAAATAGTTGACAAAGCTTGGGAACAAACTATAAAGGCGAATGCTACTCCAATAGAAAACACAACTAACCAAGGAAATGATTTAGACATTCCTTCTTTCCTAAGAAAAAATAAAACAGGAAACAAGTAAATTTAATCTAAATTTATCTAATTTAAATATATAATGTTATAAACGAAAAGAAATAATCTATATATGTAGATTATTTCTTTTTTTGACTTCAGAATATGACAGGCTTTTTAATAAATTAGTAGTACAATATGCACAGTTGGGGACGCGTCCCTGTTGTGCATGGAGGAGCCTGATGACAGTATACTTAGATATAGTTTTTTTAGAAAATGTTTTAATGAATTACATAATAATATTTGCAACAGGTGTAGTAATTAAAGAAGAACTAAAAAAGTGGAGAATGTTTTTTGGAAGTTGCGTAGGGGCTGTCTATACTATTGTAATGTATCTAAACATAATTCCAATTTATTCTAATTTTATTATGAAATTAATTTTATCATTTGTAATAGTGTATATATCATTCAAACCTAGATCAGTAAAAAAGTTTATAAAAGACCTAATAATCTTCTATTTAGTCTCATTTGTATTTGGAGGATGTGTATTTGCACTAATGTACTTTGTACAACCAAAAATGGCACAAATAAAAAATGGAGTTTTTGTTGGTGCATATCCTTTAAAAGTAGCTTTAATTGGTGGAATTGTAGCATTTATAATAGTTCAAATTAGTTTCAAAATGGTAAAAACAAGGCTAAATAAAAAAGATATGATATTTGATATTGAAGTCTTGATTAACGGAAATTCTACGAAGATAAAGGGTTTACTAGATACAGGAAATTTACTTAAAGATCCTATAACAGGTTTTCCAGTAATTGTAATAGAACATAAAAGTTTGTATTCAGTTATACCTGAAGATGTTTTAAATAATCTGAATAAAATAATGGGAGGTGATACAGATGAATTAATAAAAGATGAAAAATTTAGTGAAATTATTTCAAGATTTAGAATAATTCCATTTTCCTCAATTGGTAAACAAAATGGATTATTATTAGGTATAAAAGCTGATAGTGTAAAAATTATATTAGATGAAAAAATAGAAAATATTAATAATGTAATAATAGGAATTTATGATAAGTCTTTCACAAAAAATGGAATGTATTCGGCTATCTTTGGATTGGATATGTTAGAAGGAGGCAATTTAAATGAAAGTATTGCAAATGTTAAAGTCTAGTATAAATAGTATTTATTCTAAGTATATAAATAGTGTCAAGGAATTAGAGAATTTCTCTATCTTTTATGTAGGAGGCAGTCAAACTCTCCCTCCACCACTTGATCCACAAGAAGAAGAGGAAGCTTTACAGAAACTCAGTAAAGGAGACATGAATGTAAAGCAATTGTTGGTAGAACGAAATTTAAGGCTGGTTGTATATATAGCTAAGAAATTCGAAAACACTGGAATAGGTATAGAAGATTTAATATCAATTGGAACAATTGGTCTGATGAAATCAATTAATACCTTTAATACAGACAAAAATATAAAACTTGCTACATATGCTTCTAGATGTATAGAAAATGAAATACTTATGTTTCTAAGAAGAAGTAATAGAATAAAAACAGAGGTTTCAATTGATGAACCTTTAAATCAAGATGGTGACGGAAATGAACTTCTACTTTCAGATATATTAGGAACAGAAGCAGATATTACTTCTAGAAGAATAGAGGACGAAGTAGATAAAACCTTATTACATGCATCAATAGAAAAATTAAATCAAAGAGAAAGAAATATAATGGAATTGAGATTTCGGTTTTGGAAATAATGATGGTGTGGAAAAAACTCAAAAAGAAGTTGCTGATATGTTGGGGATTTCTCAGAGCTATATTTCTAGGTTAGAAAAGAAAATTATTAATAAGATGAAAAGAGATATTATCAGCAAAACTGGATGAGCGGTGAAATGTAAAATTACTAACAAATCAATTGACATAATATTGACTTTACACTTTTAATTGTGGTATAATAGTTATCAGTTGTTGTAATTTACCAATAAGGGGGAATAGTAATATATGAGTAAAAAGACTCAAATTACTATATTATTTATAACAATGACAATTATTTGTATAATATTTAGATGTATATATAAAATACAAGTTAATTCAAATTGTTATGAATATAGTTTAGTAAATACAGCAAATGATAAAGATATAAAAGACACATCAGATAAAAATCAAAATATAATTTCGAATAGCAATAGTGAAAATAAGAATAATGAACAAATAAATAATGTTTCTAGAAACCTAGAAATTGATAGAAGTAAGAAAAATGATACAAATATTAGTTTAGAATTTAATAAATTATTAAATCCTATATCAACATATAGTGCAAAATATGTAGATACTTATTCAGAAAAAATGCTTATAAAAGAAGAAAATATGTATGGAGTTAAAGTACTTACTTATGACAATATAACATATAATAT
>CANRGM010000049.1 GCA_947630155.1 uncultured Clostridia bacterium | reverse complement strand
GGGTGGTCGGATATGGAACTTTTTTCCTGCTATTATTAATAGTAGTAGAAGTTATTCCGGCTATGTCAGGATTAAATTTTAATGATTCTCTAAATTGCACACCTTTAGAAGTAATGTTTGTTGTGTGAAGTATTTTTTTGGCCTCTGCTTGATCAATTTGATCTTTAGCTTCTGAAATTATATTTTTTATATACTTGATAGAATTTCTTGAAGTTAAATAATTTCTTATATATTTACAATTTGAGCGCAATGTACGATAACCTCTAATACCAACTTTTGCAGTACTAACTGCTAAATTATTAAATTTTTTGGGAAATTGAGTTGTTTCCAAAGAATTATGATTTTGATTTGATTTTTTTAGGAAGTTAAACTTCAATAGAACCGTTTTAGGTAAGTATGATGTAAGCTTTTTCAATAATGGGGGTAATGGCCTTTGACTCAAATAGCCTATCTTATAGAGCTTTAAATTTCGCTGATATTCAGCCTTTTGCTGCATTTTATGATATTGATTACAATTTATATTTGGATTTTCAATCCAACTTTTGGTATTAGTATCATATAAAAAATTAATTTTATTTGCCATTTTTTGTCTCTTTTGTAGTTGAGACATTATTTTAGATTCTCTTGATTTTATCCTTTTTTGTTTTAGAAATTGAAATAATGTAAGATCATCTAAAGATGTTAGAGCTGTCTTTTGTGATTCTAATTTTTTTAATTCATGATTTAATTTGTCGATTTTATTCATTTAGATAAAAATATACTCCTTTCTTTGATAAAAATTTTATGAGAAGAAAATTACAATATCTATAATACTACGAAAACAGCCAAAAGTAAAGAAAAATCGTACGACATAATTCGACAAGAATTGCACTTTAGGGCTCGGATCTAATGTTTTTCACAAAATTATATGAACAATCTAACTAAACAATTTTTTAGTTGCAATTTATAAAAAAAAATGGTATATTATCAAAAGAATATATAACCCAAAAAAGAAAATATAATATTATTATAAATGAAATTATTGATTAAATTGGGAGGAAAAATTTTTGAAGAATGCTGAAATTTATGAGTTATTAGTTAACAAAATTCCAAAAGAAAATATATTAAAAAATGAGCCAATGAAAAAGCACACATCATTTAAAATTGGTGGAATTGCAGATTTTTTTGTTAGAGCAAAAAGTATTGAAGAAATAAAATATATATTAAAAATTTGTAAAGAAAATAATATACCATTAATGATAGTTGGCAATGGCACAAATCTTCTTGTCAAAGATTCAGGAATTCGCGGAATTGTTTTAAAAATAGATATTGATAATATTAAAATTATAAAAGATGAAAAGTATGTAAGTGTTATTGTAGGAAGTGGAGTTTTACTATCAAAATTAGCTCAACTATTGTTGAAAAATTCTATATCTGGTTTTGAATTTGCATCAGGTATTCCCGGAACTATTGGTGGAGCAGTAAAGATGAATGCTGGAGCATATGGTTCAGAATTTAAAGATATTATTATGGAAACTACTTGTATGAACTATAATGGCGAAATTTTTAAATTGAATAATGAACAAAATAAATTTGAATACAGAAAAAGTATTTTTCATTATGAAAAATACATAATTTTAGAAGCAAAACTACAATTGAAATATGCTGAAAATGCTGAGGATATCAAGAAAAAAATGGAAGAATACAAAATAAGTAGAAAAGAAAAACAACCTATTGAGTTTCCAAGTGCGGGAAGTACTTTTAAAAGAGGAACAGACTTTATTACTGCAAAACTAATTGATGAGTGTGGTTTAAAAGGTTATAGTGTTGGTGATGCACAAGTTTCTAGTAAACATGCAGGTTTTGTTATAAATAAGGGTAATGCAACTGCTAAAGATGTTTTAGAGTTGATAAAAATTGTTAAAGATAGTGTTCTTAAAAAATTTGATAAAAATATTGAATTAGAAATTGAGGTAGTTGGAGATTAAGTAATATAAATATGCAAAACAAGGAAGGAAATGAAAAATGAAAGGTTTTTTAGAATGGTTTAAATCAAGTTCAAAGATGAAAAGATGGATTTTTTTAATTCTGTTAGGTGTTATTGCTATATGTTTTGCTATAAATAAAATACTAGTTACAAACGAATTAAAATCAATAAAACAGATAGCAACAATTATAGTATTTTTTGTTATAGGATTTTTAGCAATTATTATTGGATTGATACATATGAATAAACGTACACTCGAGTTATTGGTAAAGGAAACCGATAAAAGAGAGGATCAAAATTTAAGGTCACTTATTTATAATAGAAAAGTATATAGTCAAGGACCTAAAATTGTTGTAATTGGTGGAGGAACTGGGCTTAATTCAGTATTAAAAGGTTTAAAAAAATATACAGATAATTTAACTGCAATTGTTACGGTATCAGACTATGGTGAAACTTCATCTGATTCTAGGAAGATACTTGAAACATTGCCTTTAGAGGATATTAAGGAAAGTATAGTTGCGTTGTCTGCGAATGAAGAAGAAATGAATAATTTATTGAATTATAAATTTGAAGATGGAAAGCTAAAGTCATTAGCTTTTGGAGATATATATTTATTAGCAATGCAAAAGATATATAAAGAATTTTCAAAATCTGTTAAACAATCAAGTGAAGTATTAAATATTACAGGAAAAGTTTTGCCTGTAACAATGGAAGAAATGCAGATTTGTGCCGAATTAGAAGATGGAACAGTTGTACATAATAGAACGGAGATTCCTGAAATAGTTAGTAAAAAATCAAGTAAAATAAGTAGAATTTACATAAATCCAACAAATTGTAGAGTCGCTCCAGGAGTAGCCGAAGCAATAGAAGAAGCTGATGCAATAATTGTTGGACCAGGAAATTTATATACTAATGTTATACCAAATCTATTAGTAAAAGGTGTTACAAGGGCTATAAAAAATTGCAAAGGTTTTAAAATTTACATAAGTAATATAATGACTGAGCCTGGTCAAACAGATAATTATTCATTGTCAGAGCATATAAAGGCAATTATTGACCATGTTGGTGAAGGGGTAATTGATTATTGTATATATGATACAGGAGAAATTGTTCCAGAGGTAATTAGAAAGTATAACTCAGAAGGTAGTGAACTTGTAGAACAAGATACTGCAAAGGCAAAAACAATGGGTATGCACTTGATGAAAAGGGATTTAGCAACAGTTGATGGGGAAAAAATAAGACATAATCCTGATGCTATTGCTGCTTCAATTGTAGAATTAATATGTGAAGACTTGAAATTTAATGATATGCAAAATAATCCAGAATATATGATTTTAAATAATAAATTAAAGGTGAAGAAAAAGAGAATTAAAGAAAATAAAAGGGGTAATGAAGAAAATAAAGCTGATAGAATAAGCAAGTTTTATGACAAATATAAGGAAAGAATAAAATCAATTAAAGAAAGTGGAGAGAAGGCTAAGAAAAAGAGTAGTAGAAGCACTAATAGCCAACCAATAGAAAGAAAAAATCCTACGACTAAAAATAGCAGAACTGCAAATGTAACTACTACAGTAAAGAAAACGCAAAGTAATGTAACGAGAACTAAAACAGCTCAATCTACTTCAACTAGAAGAAGTACTACAAATAGTAATATTGTTAAAAAAGCTGAACCTATAAATAGTACAAAGAAAAGAGGAAGACCACCAAAAAATAGAAATAATATATAAGAATTTTGACTCTTGATAATAAAAATTATCAGGAGTTAAAATATGTTAGAAATTCAAAAAATACATGGAGGAGTTATAGATGGAAGGTTTGTATTTACTATATGGACAGGAAGAATACTTGATAGAAGATACATTAAAAAAAATAAAAAAATCCTTTGATAAATTGGTTGAAGGTATTAATTTAATAAAAATAGATGAAAGTAATATAAATGAATTGATATCAAACCTTGAAACTCCATGTTTTGGATTTGATAAAAAACTTGTAATAATTAGAAATTCAGGATTATTCAAAAAAGAAGGAAAAAAGAAAAATACTTATATAGCTAATTTAGTAGAAAAAATATCAGAATATATAAAGGAGAATATTGGGAATATAAAACTTTATAATATTGTGGTTTTTGTAGAGCAAGAAGCGGAAAAAAATCAGTTGTATAAAGTAATTGAGAAATATGGGAAAGTATTTAATTTTGAACCAGAAAAACTACCAAATTTGATTAAAAGAATAAAGGGGATATGTGTGGCTTATAAAGTAGAAATATCTGATTACAACGCTCAATATTTAGTAGAATGTTGTGGTACAAGTTTGCAGGATATTATAAATGAGTTGAGAAAATTAATTGAGTATGTGGGGGAAAATGGAACTATTCAAAAACAAGATATAGATTTACTTACAACAAAACAGATTGATAGTGTGATTTTTGATTTGACAGATAATTTGGGTAAGAAAAATATAAAGAGTGCAATGGAGGTTTTTTATAATTTAATATATCAAAAAGAGCCTGTTCAAAAAATTTTAATTACTTTGTATAATCATTTTAAAAAATTGTATATTGTGAAAATTGCTATGAAGTTTAATGAGAATATTAGTGAGGCTTTGAAGTTGAAACCTAATCAGGCTTTTTTGGTTAATAAGTATAAGAGCCAGGCTGGGTATTTTAGCGAGATGGAGTTGAAGAAGATTTTGGAGAAGTTTTCGGATTTGGATTATAATTATAAGGTTGGGCTTATTGATTTGAATGTTGGGATTGAGGCGGTGCTTTGTAGGTATTGTGGGAAGTGAGAGAGCTTTTGACTACTCTATAATGATTTTTTAGTGCTTGATATTGTAACAAAGAACGACTATGGAATGAAAAAGAGGCAGGGTCATTTCATAAAATATTACAACTTTGTAACATTTCATGAAGTGACCCTTGCATAACAATTTATTTACTATTTTTTAATAGACTTTTATTGGCATTAAATATATTTATCATTTCGTCTATATATTCTTTTTTGGTTACCGACTTTCTCCATTCATATGGTAATGGTATATTAATTTGTTTTGCTATTAAATTCATAAAAATTGATCTCGGAGCATCTAAAATATTGGATGATGTATAATAATTATCATTTTGATTGCAGTATAACCAATAATCTACCTTTTCATTAACTTTTATATTTTCAAAAGATTCTATTGGTTTTAATTGTAGCTCTGTCAATAATTCATTTTCAATTTCTTTATTAAAGTTAAATGGGATTAAATGCAAATGAGCATGTACTATACTTTGAGGATGCCTTCCATTTTCTGTTGAACCATGTTCTAATAATATTGAATTAACATTATAATATTTTTTGTAAAATTCTTTAATCACTCTTATAATATTTTTTACATGTTTCATTTCGGCAAATGATAATTCAGCAAATCCATTTATATGTCGTTTTGTTATTATCATTAAATACCCTCTAACTGGACTACCTGTGGCTTGTGAAACTAAAACTAAATCATCCTCGTATAAGACAATGTTTTTTTCTTTTTCATTATTATTGTCTCCATTCTTCACAATATTACAAAATACACAATCTTTCATTATTATCCTCTTATTACAATGTGTGATAACCCCTTAGAATAATCCCCATTAACTAACATATCTCTAATATTACTTGGCCTTAAATCAATATTTTTTAATTCTTCAAGAGTAACCCATTTAAAATCTAATAGCTTTTCTTCACCTTTATCAATTTCAATTCTTTGGTAATCTTTCATTTCTAATTCACATTTAGGCTTTATTATATAGTAAAACTCTATTCCATGACACTTCTTATTGTTTCTTTGCCAAAAATTTTCTTGAATAGTAAACAGATTTGCCTCTTGAACATCGCAACCAATTTCTTCTTTTATTTCACGAATAATAGCTTGTTCTGAATTTTCTCCAATTTCAATATGACCACCTGGTATATGAAAATAAGAAGTTTGATTTACTCTCATAATTAAAAATTTATTTTCTTGTTTGATTATTCCACAAGTCCTTCCGTGGAATTCTTCTTCATCCGTTTTAATTTTTAAATCCATATTTTTTCTCTCCTCATATATTTATAATAATTTTATATTAAGTTATTGATTTCTTCAATAATATTTTTACTATTTGTATCTAGAACATTAGATACACTATCTTTTAAAACTTCCTCATATGATTTATAATAAATTTCTATATTTTTGTCGAATTCACTTACTGTTATATTTTCTCTTTGCTTAAATCTTTCAATCAAAATATTTATATCTGATTTAAAATCAATTCGTATTCTTTCATTTTCTAAAAAACTAATCGTATTAATAAAAGCATGACTACATATAATAATTTCATTGTTAAGTTCTTCAAATTTAGGCATATAATTTATTAGCTTGTCGTTTTTTTTGCAAAACTCAATATAGTCTTTTTCTGTTTTAATTAATTTAATTTCTTCAATAATACTAATCAATTTTTCAACAATATATTTCATTGTATTCTTATGCCATTTAACCATTAGCTCTAATGGAATTCTACTTTCATATAATGCACATCTTAAATAATACTCTCTCATATTTTCGTTTTCGAGCATTGGTAAATTTTGCGTATATTTATACATATTTTCTTTAAGGTTTTCATTAAAATAATCCCATCTGATTTTTTCTACCTCTAAAGCTAAATAATTGTTTTTTTCCGCAAATAACTTACTTGTGTATGTTTTCCCTGCTGCAGGAAGTCCTCCAATTGTTATAATTCTCATTCTTCTACCTCCGCAAAAACCCTACAAGGAGAACCATCAAATTCAGCAAAATTTAATGGTATTGCATAAACTTTAAATTTTTTACCTTTTAATAATTCCATATTACATACATTTTCTACTATTAATATATCATTTCCTAATAATTTTTTATGTATTGGGAATGGAAATTCATCTGGTGTTGGTATATCAAGTAAAATCATTTTTGGATTTTTTGATACTAAAACATCTATCAATTTTTCATCAAGTGTTGGTATATTGGTAAATAAATTATCTAACCCTTTTTCTATATGTCCTGAATAAAGTAAAAATACATCTTCATCTTTGATGTCTAAATCAGGCTTGTTAATATCAATTACTTTACCTTTACCAATAAACTTATCCAACGTAAACTCGTTTGATTTTCTTCCATCATTAATCATGTGGTATGGAAAGTCCATGTGAGTTCCAAAATGCGTATTTATTGTAATTTGATGTTCGTTATAATTTTCTTTTCCTATTTTAGCATGTTGTTTAAATACAATATCCGGTTCTCCTGGAAAAACTGGAGTGTCTTTAGTAAGTAATAATGATAAATCAATATATTTATTTTCTTTCATATAAATCGTCTCCTCTATTTATTTCTTGGATTTTACTTTTAATATACAGCGCTATTTCCTGTGGTGTTTTATCCTGTGTATCTATAATTTTTGCACCAAATAAACTTACATTTATATCTCTTAAATTTTTATCTATTGTGTCGAATTCTTTAGGATTTGACATTAGTAACCTCTCCATATATGCCATAGGTTTATCTCTTTTTTCATTTCTTTTTATTCTTTCTTCAGTACTCGCTGTTAAGTAGAATGCTAATTCAGGCTTTGGAAAAAGCTGTAATAATTTATAAACTTCCTTTGCTAAACTATTAGGATATTTTTCTTTCATTAAAGCATAACTCCTTAAAGCAAAATATGAATCTTGTAGTATTATACCATTTTCTCTAGGTTGATAATTGTATAAATCCTCACTAATCGCAAGAGTATATAGTTCATTAATTAAATCATTGTGCAATTTACCTTTTTTAGATTGTGCTACTGTAAAATCAAATATTGCAGACTCACCACTAAGGGTTCTTTGTCGAATTTGAGCATTATCTAAAATTTCAGATAAATATTTTGTAATGGTTGTTTTTCCAGATAAATCCATTCCTTCAATTAGAATTTTTCCTTTTTCCTTTTTCAACG
>CANRGM010000048.1 GCA_947630155.1 uncultured Clostridia bacterium | reverse complement strand
TCTCCACTTTTTAGTGAACCAAGTAATTTTGTATCAGTTGTATATCCTTGTCTAACATTAACTGATGATTGAGTTGATTTGACATATACAGTTTCATTAACATTTTTAAATGATGGTACATTTTCTTTTGGAGTTTCTTGTGCTGGTGGCGTTGTAGGTGTTGGTGTAGGATTGTTACCGTTATCACCATTATTACCATTACCATTTCCATTATCATTGCTATTATTACCTTGAACTTCTGCAACTGTAATTGTTATACTTCTACTTCCATTAAATCCTACTGGATTTCCAGATGCATCTAATTCTACCTCTGTAACATCTGTTGCTGTTACAGTAATTGTTGCAGTTCCAGCAGATTTTGCAGTAATTGTAATTGGAGTCTCCATTGCTCCCCCCTCTACAAATGATGACCCTGCACTAACTGATGCTACAGCGCTATTTGAAGATGTAACCGAAAACATTCCTGCACAATTATTAGCTGTTATTGAAATACTTGCAGTTTCTCCCACATTTAATGTATTTTTACTTGCAGAAACATTCATACTTGCAGAAGCATATGAATCAATATTACAAATTAGCATTATAAAAATAGATACAAAAATTATCTTTATTATATTATTTCTTACTTTCATATTTGAATTTAATCCTTTCATTTTTAATTTACAATTTTAGTTTACATTTACCTGATATAAAGTTTTTAATTAGTACATAATCTGCTGATTTTATATTATTGTCTTTGTTCACATCAGAAGCCATTTTTTCAGCATCTGATAATTGTTTCTTTCCTGAAATATAATTTTTTAGCAATATATAATCTGCTGATTTTATTACTCCATCACCATTTAAATCTCCCTTTTTAACCACAGTATATTCCTTACCATCAATACTTATTACTGAACCAGTTCCAATCAAATCACCATCAGAAAGTTCTCTTCCATTTGATTTAACTGAGACATTGGAATATTTTTTCTTAATATCTTCGACTTTTGTAAAAGGCTCTGAAATTAATGTTTTTTGTTCTTCTTCTATAGCAAAATCTTTATTATCAGTTTGATCTATTGTTTTATTTTCCTCATATCTTAAATATTCATTAGCAATATAACCTTCCAAACCATCTGATGTAACAATCTTATCCCAAACATATCCATTAGCACTTCCCGCATCTTTTTGTAGTACTGTTACTTTTGCATCCTTGACTAATGAAGTAACTACTGAATATCCTGTTCCAATTCCACTTCTTATATTTACTTTTCCATCTGAATTACAATTTACATAAGCTATAATATAATTTGTTGATGCTATCTCTGTTAAATAATCACTTACTACATAACCTTGTGTTCCACTACTTAATTTCACTCTAGACCAATTATATCCATCCAAGCCATTGTATTTTCCTACTTCAATTACTGTAACAGATTGGCCAGAAGTTATTGTTGTTATTACTTTTGTATCTGTTGTACCTGGACCATTTCTTAAATTTACATTAACATTTGCTATTGCTGAAATATTAGTATTTGTTACATCATTAATTTGAGTTATGAAATCTCTAGCAATATATCCTTTTCTACCATCTGGTAATACTATTTTATCCCAATAATATCCATTTTCTTTACTTCCAGCTACCTCTATTCTTAAAAGTATATCACCGTTATTTACTTTAGCTATTTCTGGAGAAGATGTACTTTTATCGCTTCTTACATTTATTCCATCTTTATTTACTTGAACATTTTGTGTTACAGTTACAGTTCCTGCTGGTGATGGTGATGGATCTTGTGGCATATTATTATATACAGGAATAACAAAATTTATTCCACTATCCAAAAGCCCCATTTGTTCATAAGAATTTTTAACTGTATTTCCTTCAGTATATGAAGCTGAAACATTTTGCATGTATTGGTGATAATATAAACTTCCATCTGAATTATCTACATCAAATTTCTGTAAATATAATGTTGATTGTCCTCTAGAAATATATGCAGATGCTATAAATTTAGCACCACCTTTAATTGATTTTTCAGGGTCATCCCATCCTTGTGTTTGTGCATATTTTAAAGCATTCCCTATGATATTTGAGCCAGTTGCTTGTATGTTAAGGAAATTGTAATATCCTGGATATGTAGAATTGTCTCCTCTACCAGTTGAACTTGCTGTTTGATTTGCACCTTGTTCTTGCTTTATTCTTGCGGCTAAGTGATATGGACTAATTCCAGCCTCTTTTGCTGCATCCATTATTACTTGTGCATAAGATTTATTTAATACTCCTGTAGATCCATCATTTTTTAAATATGTAATATTATTGCCACTCGCCCATGGAACAGTACTTAATATCTTGTTTACTCCATCGATATTTTGAATATCTCCATTATAGGCTAAATTTTCAAATTGAAATATATTACTTTCATTTAACCAATTTCGAGGATCCATATAATATGCAACTGAAGCTTCTGATGCACATTTCCATTTTCCTGTATCATATGATTTATTACCACATGTAGAACATACCCAATTTCCAGAATAGGTATAATATATTAAGTTTCTTCCATGTGATGCTACTGTTTCATTTTTGATAACTTCATTCCAATCTAATCCTGTATCCAAAATAGTAAAATGCCAGTTAGGATGTTTAGATTGTAAGTTTTGTATAAGAGTTTCATATCCTGGATATTTACTAAGTTGTCCTTGGGAATATGCATATTTTACTTGTGCAGCTAGACTATTGCTTGGTATCAAAATTCCAATACATATGTACATTATTATATTCAATATTATTATTGTTTTTACGATTTTTCTTGCGTTCTTTTTGGCTAAAACGTCATTTCTTGACACTTTTTCCTTCCTCCTCTTTTGCTACATTTTTTTACAAACATAGTATATCATTGATGGAAAATTCAGTCAATGTTATTGGAATAATTTACAAAAATGTCATATTGTTGTAACATTTTTTAAGGGAAAGTGATTTTTTCAAGTTGAAAAAATCACTTTCCCTCGCGAATTGCACTTTGTGCTGCAGAAAGTCTTGCAATAGGAACTCTAAAAGGTGAACAAGATACATAATTCAATCCAGCTCTATGACAAAAATCTATAGATTTTGGGTCTCCTCCATGTTCTCCACAAATTCCAAGTTCAATATCTGGTCTTGTACTTTTTCCTAGCTTAACTGCTGTTTCTACAAGTTTACCAACTCCAGTTTCATCAATTCTTTGAAAAGGATCAAATTCAAATATCTTTTTATTATAATATTCTTTTAAGAACTTGCCTGCATCATCTCTACTAAAACCATAAGTTAATTGTGTTAAATCATTTGTTCCAAAAGAGAAAAATTCAGCTTCTTTAGCAATCTCATCTGCTATTATGCAAGCACGAGGAATCTCTATCATAGTTCCAATCATATATTTTATTTCAACACCTGAATCCTTGATGATTTTATCTGCTGTTTCTGTTATTATATTTTTCACGAATTTAATTTCATTTATATCACCTATCAATGGAATCATTATTTCTGGATGAACTTCTATATCTTCTTTTTTTACATTTAAAGCTGCTTCAATTATCGCTCTAGTTTGCATTACCGCAATTTCTGGGTAAGTTACATCCAATCTGCAACCTCTATGCCCCATCATAGGATTAAATTCATGTAAATCTACAACAATTTCCTTTAATTCTTCAAATGCCATTTGCATACTTTCAGCTAATTGTTTTATTTCCCAATCTTCATGTGGTAAAAATTCATGTAGAGGTGGATCTAGTAATCTAATTGTTACAGGATAGCCTTTCATTGTTTTATATAATTCTTCAAAATCTCCTCTTTGCATAGGCAATATTTTATTCAATGCCTTTTCTCGTTGCTCTGGAGTTTTTGAAACAATCATCTCTCTAATAGCACTTATTCTATCAGATTCAAAAAACATATGCTCGGTTCTACATAATCCTATGCCTTGTGCTCCAAAATCATATGCCTGTTTAGCATCTCTACCATTATCAGCATTTGCACGAACTTCTAACTTTCTAAAAGAATCTGCCCATCCCATGAATTTAGCAAAATCACCCGAAATAGTACTATCTGTTGTCTCAATTTTTTCACCATAAACAAGTCCTGTTCCACCATCTAATGAAATATAATCGCCTTCGTGGAAAACCTTTCCATCTGCTGTTGTTACTGTATTATCACTATCATTTATTGTTAATTCACCACAACCTGAAATACAACATGTTCCCATCCCACGAGCAACAACTGCAGCATGAGAAGTCATTCCACCTCTTATTGTTAGAACACCATTACACACTATCATACCTTCTATATCTTCAGGAGATGTTTCTAAACGAACTAGAATTAGGTCTTTTTCACCTTTTTCAGCCAATTCCTGTGCCTTAGTAGCTGAGAATACAATTTTACCAGTACCTGCCCCAGGTGAGGCTGGTAATCCCTTTGCAATAGCTTTAGCTTCCTTTAATTTGTTTTCATCAAAATTAGGATGTAATAATTGTTCTAATTGTTTTGGTTCTATTTTTAAAACAGCCTCTTCTTTACTGATCAGCCCTTCATTTTCCATATCAACAGCAATTTTTAATGCCGCTCTAGCTGTTCTTTTACCATTTCTTGTTTGAAGAATATATAACTTACCATGCTCAATTGTAAATTCCATATCTTGCATATCTTTATAATGTTGTTCTAATTTTTTACTATATCCTAAAAATTCATTATAAACACCTTCATTTATTTGCTTCAAAGTTGAAATTTCCTGTGGAGTTCTAACTCCAGCAACAACATCTTCTCCCTGAGCATTCATTAAAAACTCACCAAACACTTCATTTTCGCCATTTACCGGATTTCGTGAAAATGCCACACCTGTACCACAATCTTCTCCCATATTTCCAAAAACCATTTGTTGAACATTAACTGCTGTTCCCCAATCAGATGGAATATCATTTAATCTTCTATATGTTATTGCACGTGGGTTATTCCAAGATTTAAAAACAGCTTTTACAGAATCTAATAATTGTTCCCTTGAATTCTGTGGAAAATCTTCACCTGTTTGTTCCTTATATATTCCTTTAAAAACTTTTACTAAATCTTCCAAATCATTTGCATCCATATCAGTATCTAATTTTAAACCTCTTTGCATCTTTTTGGTATCAATAGCCTCTTCAAACAAATTCTTAGGAATCTCTTTTACAACATCACTATACATTTGAATAAATCTTCTATAACTATCAAACGCAAATCTTCTATTTTTTACGGCTAAAGTTTGCACCACCTCATCATTAATACCCAAATTTAATATAGTATCCATCATCCCTGGCATTGAAGCTCTAGCTCCTGAACGAACTGATATTAATAATGGATTTTCTTTATCTCCTAATTTTTTTCCAACTAAACCTTCTAATTTCTCCAACCCCTCATAAATCTGAGTTGTTATTTCATCTGATATTTTTTCATCATTAGCATAATAATTATTACATGCTTCTGTAGTTATGGTAAAACCTTGTGGAACAGGTAATCCGCAAATTAGTCATTTCAGCTAGATTTGCACCCTTTCCACCTAATAATTCACGCATGTTACTATTACCTTCACTAAATAAATACACATACTTTTTATCCATATTTATTTTTCCTCCTTTGTGTTTTATTTTTCCAAATTTCATCATAATTATAACATATTAAAAATTTTTTGTGTATAATTTTTTGCTCTCATTTATATAAAACTCATTATCTCATATTTATACATTCATTGCTCTTTTAATAAAAATATGTTATAATTAATATACGAAATCGTTTTATTTCGTATGTGTGTGCTCGCTATAACAGGAGGTTATTATGAAAAGAACTTTTTCATTACTGTTGGTGTTGTCTCTTCTTATTCAGCCGGTGTCGGCAAGGGCTTTCGAGGATGATCGGATATCTTATTCAGATATTATCGAAATGAGAGATACTTTACTCTCTGATGAGCCTCATTCGATTACTGTATCTGATTTAGTGTCCAAATATCATCAGTTGTTGGCTGCTTATAGAGTATTCGAGGTCTCGAGCCTTGAAATTTGTGAGTCAAATGACTGGTTCATCCGCAACTGGCTTTCATCAGACTACCCTAGAGAGTTACTCATTACTGATTCTGATGTTTGTGTAACCTTCACAACGTTAGAGGGAAATACGATTCTTCATTGGAATCGCAATAATCAAGCAGTTGAGCATGAGGGCACAGATGTGCTCTACAATTATGACGGACTTACAATATACACTGATTACTCAGTTGAAGTACAGTAGTCCATAGTCAGCTAAGTTTTAATTCGATGTCATGCACACACAAAAACAGCAGGTAAAATTACCTGCTGTTTTTATTTTCCTAATGATTCTTTACAATTCTTATGCTATATTACAAAAAACTTAAAACTCAATTTTACCTTGAATCCAGTCTTCTAACTCTTCAATAGGAATTCTTACCTGTTCCATAGTGTCCCTGTCTCTCACAGTAACCTGATTATCCTCCAAAGTATCAAAATCAATAGTAACACAATAAGGAGTTCCTATCTCATCCTCTCTTCTGTAGCGTTTTCCAATGCTTCCAGTCTCATCATAATCACACATAAATTTCTTAGAAAGACTTTCATATATCTCATTTGCCTTATCACTTAACTTCTTAGACAATGGCAAAACTGCAACTTTAAAAGGCGCAAGTGCTGGGTGTAAATGCAATACAACACGAGTATCTCCTTCTGCAATTTCTTCTTCATCATATGCATCACATAAAAATGCCAAAACAGCTCTATCACAACCTAATGAAGGCTCTACAACATATGGTATATATTTCTCATTTGTTTCAGGATCCAAATAATTCATATCCTGTTTTGAAAATTCCATATGTTTTGTTAAATCATAATCTGTTCTATCTGCAATTCCCCATAATTCTGACCAACCAAATGGGAATTTGAATTCTATATCTGTTGTACCATTGCTATAAAATACCAATTCCTCTTTAGAATGTTTTCTCAATCTTATATTCTCTGCTTTCATACCAAGACTTAAAAGCCATTGTTGGCAATAATTTTCCCAATATTCAAACCATTCCAAATCAGTTCCTGGCTTACAGAAAAATTCATACTCCATTTGCTCAAATTCACGAGTTCTAAAAGTAAAATTACCTGGAGTAATTTCATTTCTAAAAGCCTTACCAATTTGACCAATTCCCATAGGAACTTTCTTTCTTGAAGTACGCACTATATTTTTAAAATTAACAAAAATACCTTGACATGTTTCTGGTCTTAAATATATTGTAGCAGTTGAGTCTTCAGTTACACCTTGAAAAGTCTTAAACATCAAATTAAACTGTCTTATATCTGTAAAATCATGTTTACCACAATTTGGGCAATTGATATTATGTTCATCAATAAACTTTATCAAATCTTCATTAGACATTCCATCTCCACAAATATCTTGACCATTTTCTGCACCCCAATTTTCAATCAATTTATCTGCCCTATGTCTTGTTTTACATGCTTTACAATCTATTAATGGATCTGTAAAACTATCTAAATGTCCAACAGCTTTCCATACAGATGGATTCATTAAAATTGCTGAATCAACACCTACAGAATCTTTACGTTCTTGCACAAACTTTTTCATCCAAGCCTTTTTTACATTATTCTTTAATTCAACACCTAAAGGACCATAATCCCAAGTATTTGCTAATCCTCCATAAATTTCTGAACCAGGATAAATATATCCTCTTCCTTTGCATAAACTAACTAATTTTTCCATGTTCTCCAACATCTCAAACTCCTCCTTCTTTTTGCTAGTTAAAACAAAAAAACTTCGTCTCAACTAGCCATATTTTCGGCTAGGGACGAAAGTTAATTTTCCGCGGTTCCACCCTAATTGGCAATAACATAATTATTGCCCTCTTTATTCATTACTAGCTCCAAAGCTCCCCATATAATTCTATTGCTAATTCACACCA
>CANRGM010000047.1 GCA_947630155.1 uncultured Clostridia bacterium | reverse complement strand
AAAAAAAACATATTATAATAGAAAAAATAAAAAGGAGAGACAACCATATGCATACACAAATTTTAACTTCTAAGTATGGTGGAGAATTATTGAGCTTCAGGTTAAATGGCGTAGAGAGAATTCACCAGGGGGAAGATTGTCTGGATGAGAATGGAAAAGTTTATTGGAAAAGACATTCACCAGTGTTATTCCCTATAGTAGGAAAACTAAAGAGAAATCAAACTATAATTAATGCTAGAACATATGAAATGTTTCAACATGGTTTTGCTAGAGACTTAGAATTTGAGCCTGTTACTAAATTGGATAATTTTCATTCATATGTATTAAAGAGTAATAAAAATACTTTGACTAGATATCCTTTTGATTTTGAATTATATACAACATATAGATTGGATGAAAATAAGTTAACAACAATATATAAGGTTATAAATACTGGAAAAACCAATATGCCGTTTTGTATTGGTGGTCATCCTGCATTTAAAATTGATTATAATGCCTTAAAAAATGGTGACTATTATTTGGAGTTTGAAGAAGATGAAGAGAAAATTCATTTCTTATATTTAGTTGATGGATTAATAGGAACAGATTATGCAAGAAATATTATGGTTGATAAAAGAAGAATTCTTTTAAATAAAGATACATTTAATAATGATGCTATAATTATGAAGGGTATGACTTCTTCAAAAATATCATTGATGAGAAAGTCAACCAATAAATGTGTATTAAGAATGGATTTTTCAGAGTTCCCATACTTAGGAATTTGGTCAAAACCAGGAGCTCCATTTATTTGTTTAGAGCCATGGCATGGAATGTCTGATTCAATAAAAAGTAGTGGTATATTTACAGAAAAAACTTCAATTATATTATTAAAGCCTAATGAGGAATTTGATTGTAAATATACAGTGGAATTTTTTGAAGAATAAAAATTAGTTATTTAATAATAAAAAGGGATGTTTAGAATGGATATATTAGGTGCTATTTTGAATTGTATAGGGTTGATTATTTTGGCAATTGGTATTGTTTGTGTGTATGATGCAAGAAAAATAACACAAAAGTTTTTTAGTACAAGTAATGTAAATGAGTCTACAAGAACTGTTAAGATAGTTGGGTTTGTGATGTTTGTGATAGGTGGTGTAATAGTTTTATTATAAATTTAGTAAAATTTATAAAATACTATTGAAACTTGAATTAAATTATGTTAATATTATAGCATAGTAAAAACGAGGAAAAAGAGGAGTAGGTATGATAAGTTATTTAGAGAATAGAAGTTATTAGCTGAAAGCTTCTTATAACAAGTTATACTGAAGGTAGCTTTGGAGTTGGTATTTTGAAATCTTGTATATTATTAGGAGAGTAAAGGTATTCGCTTAAGCAGCGTTAAAGGCTAATTGAGATGTTATGTATATTTATAGATAGTACATAATAATTAAGGTGGTAACGTGAATTGAACTTCGCCCTTATGTTGAGGGGTGAAGTTTTTTGTTTTTACAAAATTATTAATATTAAAAGAAATTTTAAAGATATATTTAAAATTATCTTAAAGGTAAAATAAAAAGGGGGAATGTTTATGGAACACAAGCTAAATGATAAGTACAATCCAAGTGAATTTGAAGAAAGATTGTATGAAAAATGGGAGAAAAATGGTTATTTTAAACCTAGTATGGATAAGAATGCTGAAAGCTATTGCATTATGATGCCACCTCCAAATGTTACTGGAAAATTGCATATGGGGCATGCTCTTGATGCATCTATTCAAGATTTCTTAATCAGATACAAAAGAATGCAAGGCTTTAATACTTTGTGGCTTCCAGGTACAGACCATTCTGCAATTTCTACAGAGATGAAAGTTGTTCAAAGTTTGCGTGAACAGGGGATAAAGAAATCGGATTTAACTCGAGATGAATTTTTAGCGAAGGCATGGGAGTGGACCAGATTGTATGGAGGTACAATCCAAAAACAACAACGCAGAATGGGATGTTCTTGTGATTGGTCAAGAAGTAGATTTACATTAGATGAAGGGCTTTCTAATGCAGTTGAAGAGGTATTTTTTAGACTATATGAAAAAGGGTATATATATAAAGGAAAGAGGATGATAAATTGGTGTCCAAATTGTAAAACATCAATTTCAGATGCTGAAGTAGAATATAAAGAAGAAGCTTCACATATATGGTACATAAAATATCCAATAAAAGATTCACAAGGAGAGTATTTAGTTGTAGCAACAACAAGACCTGAAACAATGTTAGGAGATACTGGTGTTGCTGTAAATCCTAAAGATGACAGATTTAAACATTTAATAGGAAAAAAATGTATTTTACCTATTATGAACAAAGAAATTCCAATTATAGCAGATCCATTTGTTGAGATGGAGTTTGGAACAGGTTGTGTTAAATTAACTCCTTGCCATGATCCAAATGATTATCAAGCTGGCTTAAAGAATAATCTAGAATTTGTAGAAGTATTTGATAGTAATTTAATAATGAATGATTTAATTCCAGAAGTTGCTGGAATGAATGCATATGAAGCTAGACCAGTAATTGTAAAAATGCTAGAAGAACAAGGATTTTTAGTTAAAGTAGAAGATTATACTCATAATGTAGCAAAATGTGAAAGATGTAAAACAACTATAGAACCAACAATTTCAGATCAATGGTTTGTAAAAATGGAAGAACTTGCAAAACCAGCTATTGAAGCTGTAAAAAGTGGAGATATTAGATTTATTCCAAATAAATATGATAAAACATATTTCAATTGGATGGAAAATTTACAAGACTGGTGTATTTCAAGGCAATTATATTGGGGTCATAGAATACCTGCATATTATTGTGAAAATTGTGGAGAAATACATGTTTCAAGAACAATGCCAGAAAAATGTGTAAAATGTGGACATACAAAATTAGTTCAAGATCCAGACACATTAGATACATGGTTTAGTTCAGCTTTATGGCCATTTTCAACACTTGGTTGGCCAGAAGAAACAGAAGATTTAAAAACATTTTATCCAACAAGTACTATAGTTACAGGATATGAAATTATTTCATTATGGATTTCAAGAATGATTTTTTCTGGCTTAGAGTATTTGGGTAAAAAGCCATTTTCTGATATTATAATACATGGTATGGTTAGAGATGACCAAGGTAGAAAAATGAGTAAAACATTAGGAAATGGTGTAGATCCATTAGATGTTATAGCAGAATATGGAGCAGATGCATTAAGATTTTCACTAATTCTTGGAATATCATTTGGAAATGATATAAGATATATTCCTACTAAAGTAGAACAAGGTGCTAACTTTGCTAATAAACTATGGAATGCTTCAAAATTTGTTTTAATGAATTTAGAAGATTATGATGAAAAATATGATTTATCTAAATTATGTAAGGAAGATAAGTGGATATTATCAAAGGTAAATAGACTTGCAAAAGAGATAGCTGTAAATATAGACAATTATGACTTAGGTGTTGCAACTCAAAAAATATATGATTTTATTTGGAACGAATTTTGTGATTGGTATATAGAACTTGTAAAACCTCGTTTATATGATAAAGAATGTACTACACGCAAAGAGGCTCAATTTACTTTAAATACAGTTTTAGAATATAGTCTAAAAATGTTACATCCAATAATGCCATTTGTAACAGAAGAAATATATACTAAATTATATAATAATGATGAAACAATAATGACATCAAAGTGGCCACAATATAAAGAAGAATTTGATTTTAAAGAAGAAGAAAATGAAATAGAATTATTAAAATCTATAATAGGTGAAATAAGAAATATTAGAAATAACATGAATGTTCATCCTTCAAAAAAGTCAAAACTTATATTTGTAACAGAGAAATATATGGAATTGGTAAAGCAAAGTGAGATGTTTTTATTAAAGTTAGGTTTTGGAAGTGAAATTATAGTTCAATCAGATAAAAATAATATACCTGATAATGCAATTTCAGTAATGCAACAGGATTTAGAATTATATATTCCTTTTGAAGATTTAGTTGATTTAGCTGCTGAAAAAGAAAGACTAGAGTCAGAAAAAGTTAAATTAGAAAGTGAAGTGGAAAGAGCCAAGAAAATGCTTTCAAATCCTGGATTTGTAGCTAAAGCTCCAGAAAGTAAAATTAATGAAGAAAAGGAAAAACTAGTTAAGTATGAGGAAATGTTAAGAAATATTATACAAAGATTGAATAGCATAGATTAAGAAAAAAAAGAAATTTAGAGGCTTCTCTAAATTTCTTTTTTGATGATAAATTTCATATAAAATCATGTCGTATGTAATTAAAAAATAATTTGATTTAGAGTTGAAACGAACAAATATTGGATGTCAATTTGACATAAAACCTACAAAATGTTATAATAGAATAGAGGTTTTATCCAAAGGAGATGGTTATAATGACCAAGTTACAAAAAGAAAATTTAAAATTGTTAAATGATAACATCGAATTAAACATTAAATTGAGAAAAGCAAAAGAATTATTACAAAAATATAATGCACTAGTGAAAAAAATGAAAAAAAAGGAGGAATAATTTATGAAAAAGTACGTTGGAAAAACGTTTGAAAAAATCAAACAAATTTTAAATAACAGAAGAGCGAGAGCATTGATGGGTGTTGGTGTCATGGGGATAGGATTGGCTACAACCAATATAGCAATTAAAAATTTTGATAACAAAAAGGAAGATGAATACGATAATCTTGTAAGTCTTTCATATACTAATATGTACAGTGAACCTGTAAATAACAAGAAAGAAAAAATGAAAGTAGGAGAATTAGTAGAGTTTGAGTCATCTAGTGTAGGTTATTATAATAAAATTGATGATGAATGGAAGACTGTTAGTGAAGATGAAGCAGTTTATGATATACCTACACCATGGGTAGAGTGTGAATTAAGTGAAAACGAGAATAATGGATATATACCAAGTGTTTATGTAGATAAATATTATCCATATTCAGCAGATGAAGCTACTACATTTACTGTAAAAGAAGATGATACTACAAATGATATAGAAGAATTAACAATACAAAATGCACGTGTATGGGTATTTGATGAAGCTCCTGATGAGCAAAATAGCAATTTATATCAAGCTATTATAAGAGATAAAAACGATAAATATCTTATGGGATATGTAGATAAAGATTCATTAAAAAAAGATACAACAAGTGATAAATGTATAGGTGTAATAAATTCAATTACTTATTTAAGAGACTATCCAGTTGTAGCAGAATTAAATGACTCAATAATAGTGGGACAAGCAGTAAATGGTGAACAGGTTAAAATAATATCTTCTGATGAATATGGAGAAGGAGACATGAAAGAAGTATGGCATAAATGTCAAGTTAAAGGTCAAGAAGATTATGTATATCTTGCAGATTATGCATTAAAACAAATGGCTGACTATGATACTGAACTTACATTTGAAAAAATTTCTGGTGAAATAACAAGTAAGGATCGTACTCAAACAAGAGTCTCTGTATATGAGGGACAAAAAATAAAAGCAGATACAGATAATATATCTAATGGAATTTGTCCTGTTTATATTGAAGGAAAAGATAGATATTATGTTGGATATATGGATACGGTAAGTTTAGGCTTAGAAGAACCTGTACAATCTGTTGAAAAAGAAGAAGAAGTAGAAAATCAGTTAATAGAAGTAAAACAAGAGGGAAATAATAAATTAACATATATTATGGATTTTGGTCATTTTGAAAATTACGAAGGTTTTATAAAAACTATGGATGATTTGATTGAAAAAGATTTGTTATCTGGTGTAGTATTCAGAATTGGTGCAACTAGTCAAATTGAAGAAGCAGCACCTGGTGTACCAAATGGATTTAAAATCGTAAGTTTTACAGATGATCCAGAAGAATATACACTTCCTAAAGGAGATAAAATATTATTGGATACAGGATATCAAGAAATTAAAGAAAAATCTAAACAACATGGAGAAGAAGTTGGTTTTACAGGCAAATTAGGTTCTATAAAAGAATTCGAAAGATATATAAAAGAAGTTAATGCAAGAGGAATACCATGGGGATATTATTATTATCAAGGAAGTGCAGATCCAAATAGATCATCTGCAGAAATGGCATATGTATATAATGTAATGAATAAAGTAAAAACTGATTTAGGAAGTGAATATACAGATTCGAAAAAATTACCTTTTATGTTTGATCTTGAAAACGTACAATCAAAGGTTGATAAAGATGAAGAAAGATATAATGAAGTTGCAAATGAACAAAGATTATTAGGAAATGGTGTACATAGTGATGACTACTGGGCTATAAATGGTATTGATCCAAAAGAGGGATATAATCTTGCAGCGGATTATCATAATCAATTTATGCTTTATAGTGCTATAGTTCAAACTTGTCAAATAACCTCAAAAAACTTAATTAAAATGGAGGAAGAATTAAGTAAAGAAGGATATACAATGATATATAATTCTTCAAGGAAAATAAATAGTAATGAAACATATTCTGAAATTACACAAATACCTGAAATAAGCGAATATACCATAACAAATCTTGAAAAGTATAAAGAAAAGTATGGATTATATGATCAATATTTATGTGATAGATCAGATTCTGTTCAAACATTTTTAAATGTTCCTGCTTTAAATGGTAAAATGATAGATTTAAGTTTAACAACCCAAAAAACTGTAGATGAAATGGTAGCAGGAGTGTATAAACATGAGAAAACATATTTTGAACAGATACAAGAAGCGGAAAAAGGTGAGAAGTATACTATTGTTTCTAAAGTTAGTGCAGATAAAGATGAATCAGAGAATGGAGAACTTGAAGTAGAAGAACAACATGTAGATGAAATAATTATAGATGATGAACAAGAGGAAACTATAAATAATAATAAATCTAAAATAGAACCATTATCATATAGGAATATTGATAAAGAAGATAGATAATAATTTGCTAACATATAAAAAACATTATATATAGTCTATTACTATATATAATGTTTTTTATATTTAATATTGTTTATAAAATCATTTACAGTCATAAAATGTTATGTTAAAATAAATCTATAAATTTAAAAAATCAGGGATATGTAAAGGATTGGTGAATAGATATGGAAACAATTAAAATAATAATTGCAGATGACAACAAAGAAATGAATGATTATATTAGAAATTATATGGAAGGAGTTGAAGAAATAGAAGTTTTAGGTAGTTGTTATTCAGATAAAGAAGAAACATACATGATTGATAATTTAAAACCTGAAATTGTTATTACAGATATTGTTAGAAATAATACTTTATCCGGATTAGAGATAATAAAAAAGTATAAAGAGAAAGGTAGTATTCCAAAATTTTTAGTAATTACTGCAGGTGAATATATAAATCCTAAAATTATGGATGGATATATAAAAAAACCAATTACTGATTATAATTTAATAGTAGAAGAATTGAGGAGGATAAAGCAGCAAATACTATCGGAAAAACTACTTATAGAAAAACCAAAAGATAACATAAACATAATAAATAGTATATGGAGCCGATTAAAAGAGAAAATAAAAAAATATAGAAAAAATTAATGATTAATAAAAATCAGAAATGATATAGAAAGTAACGAAGCAAATTTTCGTTTTTTATTTGTCTTATAATACAACTAGCAAAAATAATATAAATAAATGGTAATTGATAATAAATTAAAATAATTCGTGAGATAATACTAGTAAAAGTAATAATTAAAGTAGCTAGTATTGGAGGAATTAATATAAATGAGTAGGACAGATAGATATGAATATAAAGACTGGGAAGGTTTTGGAAAAAGAACAAAGTATAATCGATTAGCAATAGGATTAACAAAAGAAAAATTTGCTGATTTGATTCACCGTTCTGAAAATTATGTATCAGAGTTGGAAAAAGGTAATAATAGTTGTAGTGTTCATACATTACATCAAATTTCTAAAGTGTTAAAAGTTCCTAGTGACAGTTTGCTTTATGAGGAAAATGATGTGTATATAAAAGATAGTTATAGTAATAAAGAGATATTAAAAAATATTATTGATAGGTGTAATGAAGAAGAACTTGAAGTAATAAAAGATTTAATTGTGGCAGTATATCCTAATCTAGAAAAATTAACAGCTAAAAGGAAATCTAAACAAAATAAATCTAATAAAAATTAATT
>CANRGM010000046.1 GCA_947630155.1 uncultured Clostridia bacterium | reverse complement strand
TTTCCAAAGTTAATTCTGGCATATGGAAATATCCTTTTGATACACCATCACCTCCAATATATAAAAATCCAGGAGTGTAGGAAGGTAGTAGGCTTAAATTTTTGTCTAAAATATAACATGTAGTATTTGCAATAGGTTTTCCAATTGAAATATTTGTAACTCCTTTAATTTCTTTAATGGTAGACCATATAGTAGTTTCAGTAGGCCCGTACATATTGAATAGTCTTGCTGGGGATTTATCCAGTAATTCATCAACTATTTTTTCAGGCAAACTTTCTCCACCTAACATTATTACATTCAAGTGCTTCAAAAACTCTAAATGTTCATCATTTCTAAGGAAATATGACATTCTTGAAGGTGTGGTTTGTAGCATTTCAACCTGGTTTTCTATACATAATTTATTTAAAAGTTCACAATTGTTTTGCTCATCATCAGAGGCAATAACTACAGTAAGACCATTAGTTAATCCACCCCATAGTTCAAGTCCAAATATATCAAAACATATTGTTGTTAAAGATAGAATGGTTTTATTTGCTTTGAAATCGATAACATTGTTTATTCCAGTAAGGAAATTATTTACATTACGATGTGTTAGCATTACACCTTTAGGCTTGCCAGTAGAACCTGATGTATAGATAAGGTACATCAAGGAATCTGCTGTAATATCAGTATTTAGATTATTATAATTTTCATTTTCGTAAAAATCATTATTAAGTGATATATTAATTTTATAAGAGTTTTCCACATTATTAAAAGTAAAGTCATCAACTAAAAGTGCTTTACTATTGCTATTTTCAATCAAATAATTAATTCTTTCTTGTGGATAAGTTGGGTCAATAGGAATATAACTTGCACCTAATTTTAGAATTGCAAGTAAGCCTATAACCATTTCAAGTGAACGGGTGGTCATTATACCAACTAAATCATTTTTCCCGATATTTCTCTTTGCAAGATAGTTAGCAAGTTGATTTGATTTTTTGTTTAATTCATCATAAGTAAGTTTTTTATTGTTGCAAATAACTGCTATATCTAAAGGCTTTTTGGCAACTGTTTCTTCAAATAGATTGATAATAGTTTTTTCTTTGTCATAATCTACTTTAGTTTTGTTGAATTTACTTGTAATTTTTCTTCTTTCAGATCTTGTTATAATATTAATTTTAGAAATTTTTAAGTTAGCATTTTTTAAGACTTGTTCAATTATATACATTATTCTTTCATGCATATTTTCAATATCTTTGCCGTCATATTTTTTAACCTTATAATCATAGTAAATGTTGAAACTTCCATAATCATTTAAATCCAAAATATGAATTTGCATATCATCAGGACAATTATTATTAAATGACCATCTAGTATCATAATTACAGCCATCTGTATTTGTTTTTGTTATCTGATATGATAGTAAAATATTGTATAAATTAGGTAAATCAGATTGCTTTTGCCTTACTGTTTCTAGAATATTTTGATATGGATATTTTTGGTGTCTAAGCATAGATAAAGAATTTACTGCCACTTTTTTTGCATATTCTATAAAAGTATCTTCTGAATCTATAGTAAATCGAACAGGTAGAGTGCTTATAAATAATCCAAGGGTTTGCTTTTGTGCGAAATTGCATCTATTTAAAATTGGTGTACCAATTACAAAATCATCTGTACAACTAACTCTTCCTAAATAAATTGAGTAAATTGCCATAAAGAAATTGTAAATAGAAATGTTGTTGTTTTTGCAGAATTGTAAAATAACATCAATTTTTTCTTTTGGTATATCAAACTTGCTTCTCTGGGCTACTGAACTAATGTTATTGTTAACATTACTAAACTTAGAAGGTATAGTTGCAATTTCTGGAATTGTATTAAAAACAGAATCCCAATATTCTTTGTCTTTATTGAATTTATCACTACTAAAATATAATTGCTCATCATTAATATAATCAATATATGAAAAATGGTTGGAATCATTTGGTGTTTCTTCTGAATTTTCAATATTAATTTCATTGTTAAGTAAAAGATTGTAATACTCATTTATTTTTTTGGCAACAAGCCCTAAAGCCCATGAATCACCTAATAAATGATGAATATTTAATATATAGCCACCTTGATTATTTGGAAATCTAAAAATTTTGAATTCAAAGTTATTATCAGAGGAATAGATATCAAAAACCTTTTTTTGCATCTCATTTTCTAAGTTGTCAACATAAGATATGTCAGGTATGTCAACAATATCAATGTCAAAAAAACTAAATGGAGTAACATATTGTTGTACTTCATTGTGTTTTAGTTCGAAGTGAAGTCGAAAATTATCACTATTCTCAACTAGCATATTCATAGATTTTTTTAGTAAATCAAAATTTAGTGTGGAGTGAATAAAGCAAGTTCCACAGATATTGTTAAGGCTACTTCCTGAATAGAAGTTTTCTAGTAAATATATGTTTCTTTGAGGGTTTGTTAAATCATATTTTGTTAATTCATTTTTCTTAAGCTCCATAGTATCACCTTTTACTTTTGTTCATTTTTTAGTTTATTATATAATAAAATGTAGAAAAAGCAAGTTTTTTTTAGAATAAATATTTACAAATTATGTTAATTGTGATACAATATAATCTCTAGCGGAATGCTAGACTTAACAACCTTTTTTACACAATAGTGTT
Source organism: uncultured Clostridia bacterium (assembly GCA_947630155.1). Classification (GTDB taxonomy): domain Bacteria; phylum Bacillota; class Clostridia; order TANB77; family CAG-508; genus CAG-492. Next base: position 5,579 of record CANRGM010000046.1, on the reverse strand, counting down.
TTTAATAAGTAATCTTAGGGAGGTGAGAAATATGTCTTTCACACTAGTTTTTCGGGAAATCACTACAATTACAGAAGAACAGTTAGAAAATCTCGAAAAGATGCCATGTATGGATATTCTAAATCAGAGTGACGAGTTCTTTTGCATCACATATGCTGAGGCAATGCAGTATAAAAAAGAGTATAAGAATATTCTTCAATACTGTAAAAAGCTTACTTCATCTGATGGAGTAGGAATCTATGTTGCAAAATCTAGATTTTATTGTTTCGAATCAGAAAGTGCCATTTATGATTATCTACACCAGTTTAGCAAAGAGTTACATGATGTGTATGTTGATATTACAGATAAATATCGTGATATCATTGGATTGGCTTCTGATAAGAGAGTAAGCAAAAGAATGAATGAGTTGCAGATTCCATCAGTTGAGCAAGGCTCTAGGCTTTTCTACATGGCAAATTGAAGGACATATGCACAATTAGGGACGATTTCCAATTGTGCAAATAGTACAATAGGGGACAAGTAATTTATTACTTGTCCTTTATTGTGTTATTTTGTTATTTTATGTAAAGACATACAGATTGAAAATACTCAACAAAATAGGGAAGTTGTTAATAGAAATTACAGGGTAAATTTTTTATAAAAAATGAAACTTTTTCATTGACAAGCATTATTAAAATATATTATAATAATATAGTATATTGTAATTTTTACTCCTTAGCAAAAAACATATTGAAAAAAGGTGATAAAAATTAATAAAAAAATAAAGAAACAAGAGAAAAATAAATTTGATTCTAAAGATGTTGGCAAAGAATAATTAAATTATGCCAACATACTTTTTGACGCTTTTTTACTTAGTTATTTTAATTTAAAAAAGAGGAATTGATATAAAGAAGTTTATATATTCAAGAGATTAAAGGGGCAGATAATTTCAAGAATATGTAAAATTACTTTTTTATATGCAAGAGGGACTTTTTTAAATCAAATATATATTTTATTCTGCTTAATTTTTAATAGGGGTGATTTTAAGTTGGTAAAAGATGTTAAACACGAAAAATGCGTGCGTAAAACCTTTGCGAAAATCGGTGACTCAATAGAAATTCCTAACCTAATCCAAGTTCAAAAAGACTCATATCAATGGTTCATCGAAGAAGGACTAGGCGAAGTATTGAGAGATATTTCACCAATCATTGATTATTCAGGCAATTTAGTTCTTGAATTTTTCGACTATTACATGGAGGACAAAACAAAATACACAGTAGAAGAAGCAAAAGAAAGAGACACAACTTACTCAACAAGATTACATGTTAAAGTAAGGTTAATCAACAGAGAAACAGGGGAAATAAAAGAGCAAGAAATCTATTTAGGAGATTTCCCACTAATGACAGAAAGTGGAACTTTCATCATTAATGGTGCAGAAAGAGTTGTTGTAAGCCAGTTAGTTCGTTCACCAGGATGTTATTATGCAAGTGATTTTGATAAAACTGGAAAACGTATTTATACATCAACAGTAATGCCTATTCGTGGAGCTTGGATTGAATATGAAACAGATTCAAACGACATAATCAATGTAAGAGTTGATAGAACAAGAAAGTTACCAGTTACATGTCTTTTAAGAGCAATAGGTGTTGAAACAGACCAAGAAATTATGGAACTTTTTGGTGATGATGAAAAAATTATGGCTACAATCGCTAAAGATCCAGTAAAAAATTCAAATGATGCTTTAATTGAAATTTACAAAAAATTAAGACCAGGAGAACTTCCAACAGTAGAGGCAGCAAGAAGTTTATTTAATGGATTATTCTTTGATGAAAGAAGATATGATCTAGCAAAAGTTGGAAGATATAAATTCAATCAAAAACTAAGTTTAGCAACTAGAATTACAGGAAAAATTGCATTTGACGATATTATAGATCCATCAACAGGAGAATTATTAGTTGAAAAAGATACAGTAATTTCAGAAGATATAGCAAGAGAAATACAAGATACAGGAATTAATATTGTAGATGTAAAAGTAGAGGATAAAAAAGTTAGAGTCATAGGAAATGGAACAGTAAATATCCACAAAATATTACCAGATGTGGATTTAAGTAAATTACATTTCAAAGAAGATGTAAATTATGAAGTCCTTAAATCAATTATAGATACAACAGATAAAAAGGATTTAGTAAAAGTTTTAAAAGAAAGATATGGTGAATTAATACCAAAACATGTAACAAATGAAGATATTATAGCATCTATAAGCTATTTAGTAAATTTAGACTATGGTATAGGAGAAATAGATGATATAGATCATTTAGGAAATAGACGTATCAGATGTGTTGGAGAATTACTACAAAATCAATTTAGAATTGGTCTTACAAGACTTGAAAGAGCAGTTCGTGAAAGAATGACAACACAAGACTTAGATGTAGTAACACCACAAACATTGATAAATACAAAACCAATAACATCTTCAATAAGAGAATTCTTTGGAAGTTCACAATTATCACAATTCATGGATCAAACAAACCCACTTTCAGAATTAACTCATAAAAGAAGAATTTCAGCATTAGGACCTGGAGGTCTTACTCGTGAAAGAGCCGGATTCGAGGTTAGAGATATTCACCATACACACTATGGTAGATTATGCCCTGTTGAATCTCCAGAAGGACCAAACATTGGTCTTATATCAGCACTTTCATGTTTTGCAATTATAAATGAATATGGATTTATAGAAACTCCATACAAAAAAGTTGATAAAGAAACAGGAAAAGTTACAGATATAATTGAATATATGTCAGCAGATGTTGAGGATAAATATGTAATAGCAATGGCATCAGAACCATTAGACGAAGAGGGAAGATTTATTCATGACAGAATCAGGGTTAGATATGGAAATGATATTACAGAGGTAGATAAAGAATTAGTTGATTACATCGATGTATCACCTAAACAACTAGTATCAGTTGCTGCTGCCATGATTCCATTCCTAGAGCATGACGATGTTAAGCGTTCATTAATGGGATCAAACATGCAACGTCAAGCAGTTCCACTATTAATACCAGAAGCTCCTATTGTTGGAACAGGTATTGAATATAAAGCTGCAAAAGATTCAGGAATCACAGTTACAGCTAAAAACGCAGGAATAGTAGAAAAAGTAACTGGTGATGAAATATTAATTAGAACAAAAAATAATACCATTGATACATATAAATTACGTAAATTTAAGAGAACAAATGGTGGTACATGTATTAATCAAAGACCTGTTGTTACAAAAGGTGAGAAAATTAAAGAAGGAGAACTATTAGCAGATGGACCTTCAACAAAAAATGGTGAAATGTCACTAGGTAAAAATGTTTTAATCGCTTTTGCAACTTGGGAAGGTTATAATTATGAAGATGCTGTATTAATCAGTGAAAGACTAGTAAAAGAAGATGTTTACACATCAATTCATATAGAAGAATATGACTGTGAATGTCGTGACACAAAATTAGGTCCAGAAGAAATAACACGTGATATACCAAACGTAGGTGATGATAGTTTAAAAGACTTAGATGAAGATGGAATTATAAGAATTGGTGCTGAGGTTAGACCTGGAGATATCCTAGTTGGAAAAGTTACTCCAAAAGGAGAAACAGAATTAACAGCAGAGGAAAGATTATTACGTGCTATATTTGGTGAAAAGGCTAGAGAAGTAAGAGATACATCACTTCGTGTACCACATGGTGAAGCAGGAACAATCGTAGATGTAAAAATATTCACTAGAGAAAATTCAGATGAATTAGGACCTGGTGTAAATCAAGTAATTAGATGCTATATAGCAACAAAAAGAAAAATATCAGTCGGAGATAAAATGGCTGGACGTCATGGAAATAAAGGTGTTATTTCAAGAATATTACCAGAAGAAGACATGCCATTCATGCCAGATGGAACACCAGTTGATATAGTTCTAAATCCATTAGGTGTTCCTTCACGTATGAATTTAGGTCAAGTTCTAGAAGTTCATTTAGGTATGGCTGCTAGAGCTCTAGGATGGAAAGTTGCAACTCCAGTATTTGATGGTGCAAAATCATATGAAATAGAGGAATTACTTGAACAAGCAGGATTAAGAAAAGATGGAAAAACTACTCTATATGATGGAAGAACAGGCGAAGCATTTCAAAACCCTGTTACAGTGGGTGTTATGTACATGTTAAAACTACATCACTTAGTAGATGATAAAATACATGCTCGTTCAACTGGACCATACTCACTTGTAACACAACAACCTTTAGGCGGTAAAGCTCAATTTGGTGGACAACGTTTTGGAGAGATGGAAGTTTGGGCTTTGGAAGCATATGGTGCTGCATATACTCTTCAAGAAATGTTGACAGTAAAATCTGATGATGTTGTGGGAAGAGTAAAAACATATGAAGCTATTGTTAAAGGCGAAAATGTTCCAGAACCAGGTGTTCCAGAAGGATTTAAAGTACTTATAAAAGAATTACAATCTTTAGGACTAGATGTTCGTTTATATTCTAGTGATAATGTTGAATTAGAATTAAAAGAACACATAGAAGATGGAATAGATATCAATTTAGAAAAAGCAAAAAGCTTAGAAGAAGACGAAGTTATTGATGAATCTGAGTTAGAAGAAAGCTATATAGATGCTGAAGAAGAATTAGATGAAGATGCAGTTTTTGATTCTTCACTAAGTGATCAAGCAGATGAGCTAATGATATATGACAATGATTTGGCAGAAGACAATATCTTTAATGATGAAGATCTTGAGGAAGGAGGCGAGTTTTAATGGACGAATTAGAGTTATTTGATAAAATTAAAATAGGCCTAGCATCTGACGAAAAAATAAGAGAATGGTCAAAAGGTGAAGTAAAGAAACCTGAAACTATAAATTATAGAACATTAAAGCCAGAAAAAGATGGACTATTCTGTGAAAGAATCTTTGGACCAACTAAGGACTGGGAATGTCATTGTGGTAAATATAAAAGAGTTAGATATAAAGGTATAGTTTGTGATAGATGCGGTGTTGAAGTTACAAAGGCCAAGGTAAGAAGAGAAAGAATGGGTCACATTGAACTTGCAGCTCCAGTAGCACATATATGGTATTTTAAAGGAATACCAAGCAGAATAGCATTAATATTAGATGTATCACCTCGTAACCTAGAAAAAGTTATATATTTTGCATCATATATAGTTACAGATAAAGGTACATCAGGACTAATGAAATGCCAAGTCCTAAGTGAAAAAGAATATCATGAAGCAGTTGAAAAATATGGAAAAGGTAGTTTCAAGGCAGAAATGGGAGCAGAAGCTATTTACAAATTATTATCAGAAGTAGATTTAGACAAACTATCTAATAGCTTAAAGAAAGAACTTGCAAAGGCAAGTGAGCAAAAGAAAGCAAAACTTGTAAAAAGATTAGACACAATTGAATCATTTAGATTATCAGAAAATAGACCTGAGTGGATGATTATGCATGTTATACCTGTAATTCCACCAGAATTAAGACCTATGGTACAATTGGATGGTGGTAGATTTGCAACATCAGATTTAAATGATTTATATAGAAGAGTTATAAATAGAAATAACAGATTAAAAAG
>CANRGM010000045.1 GCA_947630155.1 uncultured Clostridia bacterium | reverse complement strand
CGAAAAATATTGAAAAAAATCTAAATTTGTGCTAACATAATTATGTAGAGTTTTAACAAAGGAGGACATGAATTATGTCAAGAAAAAATAATGGAAGTAATGGTATTTTAGTAAAAATAATGGCAGGAATATTAGCCTTGTTAATGATAGGATCTGTATGCTTCACATTAATTTATTATCTAATACAAGCAAGAGGATAGTATGAAATTATAGGAGATAAAATATGATAGAAAATTTTATGAAGAATATAAATACGTATTTTCAAAAAAATATAGTAGGTTATGTTCATGAATTATATCAATATCCAATAAAATTAGTGCCACTAATAATAGATGTAATAATTGTAGTATTTCTTATATATAAACTGATAAAGGCTTCAAGAAAGACTAGAGTTTGGCAATTAATGAAGGGAATATTCTTATATATTGTTATAACTGCTTTAAGTTCTTTATTACATTTGCAAATATTGAACTATATTTTAACATCATTTTTATCTTATGGTGTTATAGCATTAATAGTAATATTCCAGCCAGAATTAAGAAGAGCATTAGAACAGCTTGGAACTAATAAATTGACTAAGTTCTTTGGAATAGAAAAAGCATTAGAAACTAAGTCAAAAGAAGATGTTTATAAAATAATGATAGCTGTAAGTGAGCTTGCTAAAACCAAAACAGGTGCACTTATTGTAATTGAAAGAGATATTAAAGTTCAAGATATTATTGATACAGGTATTATAATAAACTCTGATGTTTCTCCTCAATTATTGGTAAATATTTTTGTTCCCAATACTCCTTTACATGATGGTGCAGTTATAATTAGTGAGAACAAAATAAAGGCTGCAGCATGTATTTTACCTTTAGCTAGTGATAGTGATATTTCAAAAGCTTTAGGAACAAGGCATAGAGCAGCATTGGGAATGGCAAAGGAAACTGATAGCATTGTTATTATTGTTTCTGAAGAGTCTGGAAAAATTTCTGTTGCTAAAGATGGAAAATTGATTGTTGATATTGATGAGGATAATTTAAGGCAATTGTTATTAAATAATATTAATGGTATGGATAGTAGTATTGATAAGATTAGAAAGAAAATTAATGGAAAGCAAACGGAAACTAAATCAAAATAATGGGCGAAGTATATCGCCCTTTTTTTGCAGAAAGCCGTCCAATTCAATATTTATGTAATGCGGTTAAATATATTATTATTCCGTTCGTTTGCTGGCGTGGGAGTTTGAGAGGAAGACTTTAGGTGGGGGCGCCAAGCTGCGCACTTCACTGCATAATAATATATTTAACCGCATTACATAAATATTGAATTGGACTACTCTACAGAAATATAAAACTAAAATGTTCGAAGTAAAAATAAACTATATAATATTGATTATGAATGGAGAATGAAAATGCGAAATATTAAATTAACCATAGAGTATGATGGAAAAGATTTTAATGGTTGGCAAAAACAGCCAAATAAATTGAATATTCAAGGTGAAATTGAAAGAGCTATTAAAGAAATTACCAAAGAGGAGAATATAGAGTTAAATGCCTCTGGGAGAACAGATGCAGGAGTTCATGCTTGGGCTCAAGTGGCTAATTTTAAGACAAATAGTAATATTCCGGTGGAAAAATTTCCAATTGCTATTAATACCAAGGTAAAGAAATCAATTGTTATCAAAAGTGCAGAAGAGGTTGATGAAAGATTTCATAGCAGATACAATTGTAAGAAAAAAACTTATAGATATGTTATTAATAATTCAGAATATGGTAGTGCGATTTATAGGAATTATGAGTATCATGTGCCAATAAAACTTGATATAGAAGAAATGAAAAAGGCTATCAAATGCTTTGAAGGAGAACATGATTTTAAAGGTTTTAAGGCAAGCCGGTACCAGTAGTAAAAATAGCGTTAGAAAGATTTTTAAAACTAATATTGAGATTCATGGAGAAAGAATTTTTATTGAATTAACTGGAAGTGGGTTCTTATATAATATGGTTAGAATTATTTCTGGAACATTGGTAGAAGTCGGGTTAGGAAAAATAAAAAGTTATGATATATCTAAGATTATTTTATCAGGAGACAGACAAATGGCAGGAAAAACCTTACCACCTCAAGGTTTGTATTTATTAAAAGTTGAATATTAAAAAATATGTTAAGAGTATATCACAATCAATAAAGTAATTGCATACTATAATATAAAAAATAGTTAGGAGATATGAGTATGAATACTTTATTGATATTTTTTGCTATTCCTGTTGCAACAATTATTTTGGCTGTTGTTTTGCAAAAAATTTTGCAATCACCATTATTGGTTGCTGCCACATTTTTTGCAATATTTTTAATTGTAACATTTGCTGCTTTTGATGAAAGTTTCCTTGTGTTTGCAATTTTATATACTTTACTTGCGTTAATTACAGCTCTAGTAGTAAGGTTTTTGTGTTGTCTAATAAATAATAGTGATAATCCATGCATTAATGGGAAGGCTATGAAAAACAATGGGATTTGTGGAAATAATAGTGCTAATGATGATGCTGATGATGAAAATGATAATAATTCGAATAATTCATGTTGTGGATGTAATAGAAGTATAACCAATCAATTTATTACAAGAAGATATATGAGAAGATAATTGGAAAAATTATACAATTACATAATAAGATATGAACATAAAATATATGTGTAAAAATTAATAAAATTGGGTAATCTAATCATAGGTGATTTTATGAGAAAGAAAATTAAGCCAATTTTATTAATTTTGTTTTTTTTAATAATATATATATATGTTTGCAATATAACACTTCTGCCAAATAATATTATAGTTTTTCAAGGAGAAGAGCTTAATCTAAGGACTTTATATGGATTAGAAATTAATACAAAAGATAGAAGTAATAGTTCGTATGATGCAATGCAGGCATCAACAAACTTATCAGAAAAGGCTTCTAGTAGTATTGGAACTGTTAATTTAAGCTTAGATTTATTTGGAACAATTCCTCTAAAAGAGATAGATGTAAATGTTTTACCAAGAACTACGGTAATTCCTATGGGAAATTCAGTTGGCTTAAAGTTATACACAGATGGTGTATTAGTTGTGGGAATGTCTGAGATTAAAGGTGAGAATGATGTGAAGTATAAGCCATATGAAAATTCTGGAATAAAAGAGGGAGATAGAATAATTCAGGTAAATAATACGGCAATAAAAAATACTGATGAACTAATAGATAATGTTAACAAATCTAATGGAAAAGAATTAAAAATTGTGTATGTAAGGGATGAGAATCAATTAACTGCTAATATTACTCCTACAAAGACTTCAGAGAATGAATATAAATTGGGACTATGGGTAAGAGATGCTGCTGCAGGTGTTGGAACAGCAACATTTTATGAACCATCAACAGGTATGTTTGCTGCACTTGGTCATGGAATTACAGACATAGATACTGGTGAGATTGTTGATATAGCAAATGGAGAGCTTACAACAAGTACAATAGTTTCAATAAAAAAGGGAGAAAAAGGAGATCCTCGGAGAAATAAGGGGAACAATAGAATCTGGACTTAAAATTGGAAATGTTTATAAAAATGGATCTTTCGGAATATGTGGGAATATTACTAATAAAGAGAATTTAAATTTAGATTTTTCGGAAGAGATGGAAGTCGATTTGAGAAGTGAAATACAAGAGGGAAAAGCATATATAATTTGTGAGTTAAAAAATGGCGAAAAGGAAAAATATGAGATAGAAATTGAAAAGGTCTATGTTAGTAACAATTATGATAATAAAAGTATGCTTATAAAAGTTACTGATGAAAGACTTTTAGATAAGACACGGTGGAATTGTGCAAGGAATGAGTGGTTCTCCTATTATTCAGAATGGAAGGTTTGTTCGGCGCGATCACACATGTTTTAATTCAAAATCCTACGGAAGGATATGCGGTATTTGCAGATATGATGATTAAGCAGATGAGAGAAACACAAAATAGCAATTAAAAAATTATTATACAAACTTCTTCGATAAAAGTATTGAACAAAAATATAAAAATATATAGACACTTTTTTCTTTAAATGTTAAAATAAATTTATGGAGATGAGTATAATGAGAAATGATAATAATAAAAAAAGTGGATGTGTTATTTTTTTAATGTTTTTGAGTGTAATATTGATAGTTTTTATGATAACTGTTATAGTGTTGTATAATAGGGACCCACTAGGGTTTCAAAAACAGGTAAATGAATTAAAAAATCAAGGTATATCATTTATTGAACAAAATACTGGAATAATTCTAGGAAACAAACAAGATAGTATAGGAGATGATTTAGTATTTCCTGATGAAGAGAAATTAACTGAGGCACAAAAATATTACTTTTATCAACAATTAAATGATACATCTAAAAAAATATATTTAACAATAGAAAAAAATATAGATAAATTATTGAATGGGGAAGAAAATATACCTTTACCTTCAAGCTTAAATGAGGTTGCTAATACTGAGAATGGTAAGGAAGTTGTTGCACAAGAGTTTCAAAAAGCATGGGATGCATTTGTAATGGATAGATCTGAATACTTTTACCTAGATAGTAGCAAAGTTTGTCTTGTAACAAAGGTAACAACAAGCAAAAAAGGATCTACTTATGAATTTTATATAAGCAAAGATAAAGAAAAGGGTGATAATTATTTTATAGATGAATTTACTAGTAAAGAAGAAGTTGAAGTTGCTATTGAAAAAGTTGAAAAAATCAAAAATGAAATTTTAAAAAATGTAACTGGAAACAATTATGAGAAAATGAAATATGTACATGATTGGCTTATTGACAATGTAATATATGATACAGAAGAAAGTGAGAATACTGCTAATATTTATGGCGCATTAGTAAATAAATCAGTCGTTTGTGAAGGGTATGCAAGAGCTTTTAAATATTTAATGGATGAATTAGAAATTCCATGTGTTGTGGTATCTGGAACTGCAACAGATGAAAATGGAAAAAAAGAAAGACATGCATGGAATTATGTTTATATCAAAAATAATTGGTATGCTATAGACACAACTTGGGATGATCCTATAATAATAGGAAATGGAAGAATAGACGATAATATTAAGTATAAATATTTTTTAAGAGGTAGCAATACTATGAATAAAGATCATGTTACATCTGGACAAATTACTAAAAATGGTTTTGAATTTTCTTATCCAGTCTTAAGTGTTGATGATATACAATAGTGGTTTATATAAAATTATTAATATTTAAGGGATACTTTTGAATTTTGTTTTTCTATAAAATTCAAATAGTATCCCTTAAAAAATTTTATAATTAATCTTTTTTTGATTCAACAAGTAAATCTTTTACATTAGTAATTGTTCCAGCTCCAAGTGTTAAGACTAAATCATTATTAAGCACATGTGATTTTATAAAATTAGCAATTTCATTAAAATCAGAAATATAAATAGCTTTTCCTCCTAATTTTCGGATTTCATCAACTAAATCCTTAGAACTGATATTATAAGTATTTTTCTCGCGAGCTGCGTATATATCTGTTATAATTATATTGTCAAATAAGGTCAATGTTTTAGCAAAGTCTTTCAACAATAGTTTTGTTCTGCTATAAGTGTGTGGTTGAAAAATAACCCAAGATTTATTATATGTTTTATTTCGTATAGCTGATGCAGTAGCTTTTATTTCTGTTGGGTGATGAGCATAGTCATCATAAACAGTTACATGATTTCCAAATTCACCAACATATTCACATCTTCGATGAGCTCCTGAAAATTTTAATAAACCATTTTTTATTTGTTCCTTATTTAGACCATACATATGACATACTGCTATGCATGCCAAAGCATTTGAGACATTGTGTATACCAGTAACAGATAAAGAAATTGTTTTATAAAATGTATTGTTATAGTATACATCAAATGTTGGATATCCATTTTTATTATAAGTAATATTACGAGCTATAAAATTGGCCTTTTGATTTTCTAGACCAAAGGTTATAGTTTTGGCTTCAGTAATTTTTGATAGGGATGCGCAATTTGGATCATCGCTATTTATAACTAGTAAGCCATTTGCAGGTAATAGTTTAACATATTTTTTAAAGGCTGAAACTATATGTTCCATATCTTTGAAATAATCTAAGTGATCATTATCAATATTTAATATTACTTCTGTTTTTGGATAAAATTTTAAAAAGCTTTCTACATATTCGCAGGCTTCTATAATAAAATATTCGCTATTTCCTAATCTGTAATTCCCATTTATTTGTTTTAGATATGCACCTACTTGGATTGTAGGGTCTAGTTTACCTTCTAGAAAACAGCTTGATATCATTGATGTGGTGGTTGTTTTACCATGTGTACCAGATATACATATTGTGTCATTGAATACTTTTGTAAGTAAACCTAAAAAGTCTGCTCTTTCTATTGTAGGAATATATGACTTTCTAGCTTCTAGTAGTTCAGGGTCATCTTGACTTATTGCTGCTGTATATATAATTAGGTCTGCTTTTTTAGCACCTTCTATGTCATGTCCTATTTTTACGGGAATTCCATGTAAGATTAGGTTATCGGTATATTCTGATTGTGCTGTATCTGATCCTGTTACAGTGAATCCCCAATGTACTAGGATTTCAGCTATTCCACTCATACTTACTCCACCGATTCCTATCATATGTATTTTTCTATATTTTTCTAATTCTTCTAGATTAGCCAAGTTTAACACACTCCTTTAATTGTAAATATATTCTGCGGTAAGGCATTTTGTTACATTATATATAAATAATGTACATATTTCAATAGTTTTATTCAAAAATGTTGGGGGGATTTAATACTTTTGCAGGGGGCCGTTCAAATAAAAAGTTATGTAACGCCGTTAAATATATTAACATTCCGTTCGTTTGCTGGCGTGGGGATTTGGGAGGAAGACGTTGGGTGGGGGCGCCAAACTGCGCACTCCACTGCATGTTAATATATTTAACGGCGTTACATAACTTTTTATTTGGACTACTCTATAGTTTTTTTGGGGGAGAAAAGTATTAAATGGGGGGAGGGGGTAAGGGAGAGGGAGAGGGTTAGTTTTTTTGTGATTGTGGTTTGGGAAATAGTGTGGTATAATTTGGGGGAGGATATGTTAATAAATGTATTGATGAAAAAATAAGTTTGAAATATTAAAATTATCAAGGAAGGAAGATTTTATGGCGAAAAATATTTTGATTACTGAAAAACCTTCAGTTGCTATGGAGTTTGCTAAAGTTTTGGGGATAAATGGGGCTAGAAAGGATGGATATTTAGAGTCTGATAAATGGATAGTTACATGGTGTGTGGGTCATTTAATTACAATGTCTTATCCAGAAGTGTATGATGAAAAATTAAAGTTTTGGAGATTGGATACTTTACCTTTTATGCCTAAAGAATATAAATATGAGATAATTCCTGCTGTTGAGAAACAATTCAATGTTGTAAAATCATTATTAATTAGAGATGATGTGGAGACAATCTATGTTGCTACTGACTCTGGGCGTGAGGGTGAGTATATATATAGATTGGTTGAGCAAATGGCTGGAGTTAAGGATAAAGAGAGAAAAAGAGTGTGGATTGATTCTCAGACAGAAGAGGAAATAAAAAGAGGTATTAGTGAAGCTAAAGATTTGAAGGAATATGATAGTTTGTCTGATTCAGCGTATTTGAGGGCTAAAGAGGATTATTTAATTGGGATAAATTTTTCGAGATTATTGACTATAATTTTTGGTAGAAGAGCTGCTACAAAATTAAATGAAGATAGAATTTCAATTTCAGTGGGTCGTGTTATGACTTGTGTTTTGGGAATGATAGTTAATAGGGAAAGGGAAATAAGAAATTTTGTTAAAACTACATATTATAAAATAGTTGGCGAATTTGGTGATAATCAGGATTCCTTAAAAGCTGAGTGGAAGGTTAATGAAAAATCTGGCATGTATAATTCAGTTAAATTATATAATGAAACTGGATTTAAAAAAGTTGAAGATGCTAGAGCTTTTATTGCGTCTTTGAAGGATAAAAAGGCAATTGTTACTGAAGTAAAAAAAGCTAAGCAAAAAGAAAATGCTCCTTTGCTTTTTAATTTGGCAGAGATTCAAAATGAGTGTACAAAAAGGTTTAAGATTAAGCCTGATGAGACTTTAGAGATAATTCAGACTTTGTATGAAAAGAAGTTAGTTACATATCCTAGAACTGATGCTAGGGTTTTATCAACAGCTGTGGCTAAGGTTATTTCTAAGAATCTTAATGGAATAGCAAAAGGGTATCAGGATGAAGAAGTTCAGGGATATATTAAGAAAATGGTTGATGAAAAATATTCTACAAATATTGTGAAGTCTAAATATGTAAATGATAGTAAGATTACTGACCACTATGCTATTATTCCAACAGGACAGGGGTATGAGAATTTTGGAAGTTTAAATCAGTTACAGAAAGA
>CANRGM010000044.1 GCA_947630155.1 uncultured Clostridia bacterium | reverse complement strand
GTCCTTTTCGTCCATTTTCTTTGTATCTCCAGTCGTAAAGGAATAGGTCGTGAAGCATTCCAGCTCTTGCGGCTGAGGTATAATCTAGGTTTAGTTTTTTGCATAATTTATAACTTATATATGAAACTTGCATGCAGTGATCGTAGCATGATGTTTCATAGTGTTGTTTATATTTTTTCATGATTTTTACGGTTTCGTTTTGTGATATGTCGTTTAGTATGGATTCAAATTCTTTATCTTGATTTGGCAAGGTGAATTCCTCCTTTTTTTTACTTAGATATAATTATATTATAGTATATATTTTGGTAAAAATAAATAATTTTATTACATTTTATTTATTTTTGGTGTGTGGGGGTGGGGGAGTAGTGGTTTGCAGTTGGTCGCATGAAAAGCCAAGAATAAGTAGGCTAGTGGATATATATATTGTTTTAAAAATGCTTCCCAACAGCGCACAAAGAGTAATAATTTCTGGGTTGGGAGAGTCGTTGGGGGGAGTGCTGTGAGGGAGGGTGTGGGCGTGATGAGTTTTGTGGTGTGGGTGGGAAATTATAACTCTTTGTAGCTAGCCGGTCCCCACTTAAGCCGCATTTTTAAAACAATATATATATCCACTAGCCTACTTATTCTTGGCTTTTCATGCTACTCTGCAGGAGGTGGGGGGATTGGGAGTTTGGGGGAAGATGAACTGTAATGCTTAGTGTAAAAAACAAAACTTTTGTTTTGTTTTTGTGTTGACTATTTTGTATATTAATGATACAATTGATGTAGTGATTTTGTTATTAAAGGGGTGATTTTATGAATACATCAGAACCAGTTACTAAAACACTTGAAGAACAAATCGAAGAAATAAATAAAACATTAAAAGAACTACAAAATAATCAAAGAGAACAAACAACATTATTGCAAAAAAATCATGCAGTAAATATGAAGAAATTAGATAAAATACATGAATATAATAAAATATCAGATATGACCAACCAATTATTTGAAAAAAGATTGTTACTAATTGAAAATGCTATTATGAATTTAAATGATACGCTTACTACAAACAACTAAAGACAAAAAAGTAAAAATAAAAGTAGTTTATTTAATGTAAACTACTTTTGGTTTTACTTTTTTAATGTGCAAGTGATATGTAAAATAAAATAAGAAAAGAGATTGATTATGAAGAAAAATATAAAAGATTTTGATTTAAAAGATTTAGAAGATGAACTTGTAAGAATAGGTGAGAAGAAATATAGAGCTGGACAGGTTTTTCAGTGGTTATATATTGAAAAAGTAAAAAGCTTTGATGAGATGACAAATCTATCTTTAAGTTTAAGGGAAAAATTAAAAGAAAATTATACAATATGTAATTATAAAATATTGAGAAAACAAGAATCCTCAGATGGTACTAAAAAGTACTTATTTGACGTATTAGATGGAAATGCAATAGAAACTGTATTAATGCAGTATCATCATGGAAAAACAATATGTGTTTCTACACAAATTGGATGTAAAATGGGTTGCAAGTTTTGTGCTTCAACAGGAATTAAATTTATAAGAAATTTGACTGCTGGAGAAATAGTAGAACAAATATTAGCAGTGGAACAGGATATACAAGATAAAATTTCTAATGTGGTATATATGGGAATAGGTGAACCTTTAGATAATTATGACAATGTTATAAAATCTATAAAGATTTTAAATAATCAAAAAGGTTTGAATATAGGAGCTAGACATATTAGTGTTTCAACAAGTGGGTTAGTACCTAAAATATATGATTTAGCTAATGAAAATATTCAATGTACATTATCAATATCCCTACATGCAACTAATGATGAAAAAAGAAGTAAAATGATGCCTGTAAATAATAGATATAATATTTCTCAATTATTACAAGCATGTAAGGACTACATAAAAATAACTAACAGAAGAATATCTTTTGAGTATGCATTAGCAAAAGATAATAACGATAATTTGGAAGATGCAAAACAACTTGTAAAATTGCTAAAGGGGATGTTATGTCATGTTAATTTAATCCCAATAAATAAGATTGAGAATGGAGAATTTGTAAAAAGTACTAATGAAAATATAATAAAATTTAGAGATTATTTAAATGATAATGGAATTGTTGCTACTATTAGAAGAGAGTTAGGCTCAGATATAGATGCGGCTTGCGGACAATTAAGAAGAAAAAATTTAAATAATAATTAGAAATAAAAATAAAAAATACATTGTAAAATTTAAAATAATAATATAAAATATAGTTGAAAAAATAAAAGTATTAATATATAAATATATATAGATAGATGAGTATTTGAAACTTGAAGGAGGATATATGAGAATATTTGCAAAATCAGACATAGGTAAGGCTCGAGATATGAATCAAGACAGTTTTTATATTTCAAAACCAGAAGATGAATTACAATTATGTATAGTAGCTGATGGAATGGGAGGCTATAAAGGTGGAGAAATTGCTAGTAAATTAGCTGTTGAAACATCAAAGAATTACATTATAAATAATTTCGATAAATCCAAACAGGATAGAGAAGAAATTTTGAAATTGATAAAAAGCGCAATTGAATATGCTAATATGGTAGTATATGAAAAATCAAAAGAAATACCAGAGCTGGAAAATATGGGAACTACAATAGATATATGTTTAATAATACCAAATAAAATATATATAGGTCATGTTGGAGATAGCAGGGTATATAGAAAGAGAAAAGATTTCTTTAGAAAGCTAACAACAGATCATAGTTATGTTCAAAAACTAGTGTCAGATGGAACTATAACAAAAGAGGAGGCATATAATCATCCTAAAAAAAATATGCTTATAAAAGCGTTAGGTTGTGCATCTTTGGTAGAACCAGATGTAATGGTTAAAGGTTTTTTGAAAAATGATGTAATATTAATGTGTTCCGATGGACTAACAAATATGCTAAAAGAAGAAGAAATAGAAAAAATAATTAATGAAGATCCAGTAGATGCTTGTAATAAATTAGTATATGAAGCTAATGAAAAAGGTGGACTTGATAATATTACAGCTGTAATTATTTTATAAGGAGAGAGTAACATATGAATATTGAAGGAAGAATAATAGGAAATAGATATGAGATTATTGAAAAAGTAGGAAATGGTGGAATGGCTACAGTTTATAAAGCTAGAGACACCATCCTTAACAGATATGTTGCTGTTAAAGTTTTAAGAGATGAATTTACTACTGATGAAGAGTTTATTAAAAGGTTTAATACAGAAGCACAATCTGCTGCAAGATTAACTCATCCTAATATAGTTTCTGTATTTGATGTAGGTCAAGAATATAATATATATTATATAGTAATGGAATTAATACAAGGGAAAACCTTAAAACAAATTATTTCAGAAGATGGAGCTCTTCCATGGAAATGGACTGTAAATATAGCTATACAAATATGTTCAGCTTTGGAAATGGCTCATAAAAATGGAATAGTACACAGAGACATAAAACCTCATAACATAATAATTACAGAAGATGGTATTGCTAAAGTTACTGACTTTGGTATAGCAAAAGCTGTATCAAATTCAACAATTACAGCATTTGGAACAACAATAGGCTCAGTACATTATTTTTCACCAGAACATGCAAGAGGTGGATATACAGATGCAAAATCTGATTTGTATTCACTAGGTATTGTAATGTATGAGATGGTGACTGGAAGGGTTCCTTTTGATGCTGATACACCGGTTTCAGTTGCTTTAAAACATATGCAAGAAGAACCAATTGAGCCAATTAGACTAAATTCAAAAATTCCTGAGGCTGTAAATCAAATAATATTGAAAGCAATGAAGAAAGATGCAAATTTAAGGTATAGTTCAGCAACTGAAATGATGAAAGATTTAAGTAGAGCAATAAAAAATCCAACAGGTAAATTTGTAGAGGAAAAAAGCAATAAGGATTATACAAAAGTAATACCTACAATCTCAGAAAACGTGGTAAGCCAAAATAAATATAAATCAAATAAAGAAGATATGAGAAGTAAAGAACAACCTAAATCTGCTCTAAAGAGATATTTAGAAGAAAATCCTAAAATGAAACCAGTTATATATATTAGTATAGCGTTATTAATTCTACTAATAGGTGCAGTAATATTTTGGGGAAGTTTGAAATTGTCTACTAAACTATTAGGAGGAGATTCTGGGTCATCTAGTCAAACAGGCTCAACATTACAAAGTTACATTTCGATGTCTATAGATGAGGCAAAACAAAAATTGGATGAATTAGGCTTCAAATATGAAATAGAAGAAGTTTATAATAATGAAGTTGAACAAGGAATGATAATATCACAAAAACCTTCTGCTGGAACCCAATATGATCCAAGTAAAAACAGCCCTATAAAATTAACTGTAAGTAAAGGTGTTAAAATTGTTACAGTACCAAAAGTTAAGGGATTGACTTATGATGAAGCTGTTGAAGCTTTACAAAAGGAAGAACTAGTAGCAGAAAGAATTGATGAGATAAGTCAAACAGTAGAAGAAGGAATAGTAATAAAGCAAGATATTGTAGAAGGTGAACAAGTAAATTCAGGTTCAACAGTAAAACTTTATGTAAGTTCTGGAAATGGACTTGAAAAAGTAACTGTTCCATATGTTGTGGATTTAGATATTGAAGAAGCAAAAAAACTTCTTACAGAAAATAAATTAGAGGTTAATATAACAAATCAAGAAGATACTAGCAAATCTAATGGTGTGGTCTTAAAACAAAGTTTAGATGTTGGAACTGTTGTTGATGAAGGAACTTCAATAACTTTAACTGTAAATAAAATTCAAGAATTAAAAGAAGGTACTGTTAATATCAATGTTAAATCAATAACTGGATATAAAGAAGAAAAAGACGAAAAAGGTCAAGTTATAAAACCTAAAAATGTTTCAGTAAGAGTAAATGTTGATAATGAAGATATTTATAAGCAAGATGTACCTGAAAATACAGAGAATATAAATGTTACAATAAAAGGTAAAGGGGTTGTAACTATTAAAGTATATGTAGATGAACAAAGATATGCATATGAACAAATGGATATGAATGGAAATAATACTATTTTAGAAGTAAAGAAATAGCAATAAGAAAAGGAGAACATATGCCTAAAGGTTTAATAATTAGTAACATTTCTAATATATATGAAGTAGAAAATTGTGAAGATGGCAAAATAATAAAATGTATTCCAAGAGGAAAATTAAAAAAGGAAGATATAACTCCTGTTGTAGGAGATAATATACAGTTTGAATGCCAAAGCGATGGAACAGGAGTTATATCTGAGATTTTAGAAAGAAAGAATTTTGTGAAAAGACCTAAAATGTCTAATATAACTCAAATGATTTTTGTGGTCTCAATGAAAATGCCAAAACCAGACTTATTACTACTGGATAAGCAACTAGCATTTGCAGAATATAAACATATAAAACCAGTAATATGCCTAAATAAGACTGATTTAGAAAAAGAAACAAGTATCAATAAAATAGCAGATGTATATGAGAAAATAGGATATAAAGTTATTAAAACAAATGCAAAGACTGGTGAAGGGATAGAACAAATTTGCAAATATCTAGAAAATAATATTACTGTTTTATCAGGAAATTCAGGTGTAGGAAAATCAACATTAATTAATAATATATTTAAAGATATATTAACAATAGAGGGAGAAATCAGTAATAAAAATAAACGCGGGAAAAATACAACAACATGTACCACATTATATAAAATAGACAATAATTCATACATTGCAGACACTCCAGGTTTTTCAACCTTTGATATATATGAGATTGAAAGCAAAGATTTAGCAAAATATTTTGTGGATCTTTCAAAATATATAGATGATTGTGAATTTATAGGATGTACACATATTAAAGAAGATAATTGCGGAATAAAAAAAGCCTTAGAAAATAAGGAAATAAACATACAAAGATATGAAACATATTGTAAATTATATAATGAATTAAAGGAAAGGGAGCTTCACAGATGGTAGAAATATCAACTTCACTATTGAGTGTGAAAAAGGATAATATAATAAAGACTATATATAATTTAGAAACTGCGAAAACAGATTATTTTCATATAGATGTAATGGATGGTATATTTGTTGAAAATAATACATCAGAAGATATGTTAGAATATTGTGACTATTTAAGTAATATTACAAACATACCATTAGATGTTCATTTAATGGTGTCAGATGTTCGTAAATATGTAGATTTATTTTTACCATATAATCCTAATATAATAACTATACACTATGAAGCTTTTAAAGATAAATATGAATTATTAGATATGTTGGATTATATAAAACTGAATAACTGCAAAGCTGGAATAGCTATAAAACCTAATACAGATATATCTGAAATTCTTGATATACTAGAAGTAGTTCACATTGTTTTAGTAATGACTGTTGAACCAGGCAAGGGTGGACAGAAACTCATAGATAGGACATTAAACAAAATTAAAGAATTGTCGGATTATATAAAAGAAAAAAAGATAGATATTGAAGTGGAAGCTGATGGAGGCATAAATTTAGATAATATAAGTGAGGTAAAAGAAGCGGGAGTGGATATTGTAGTTTCTGGAACAGGGATTATTCAAGCTGAAGATTGTAAGGAAGTTATAAGAAATATGAAGAGATAGTGAATGATGAATGATGAATAGTGAATAATTAATAGTGAATAGTATATTTATAATAAATTAATAATTTAATAAATCAAAAAAAGCACTAGTAAAATTTTGGATAGAATCTGTAGCATTAGTATTTTTTGTATAATAATGATTATTCAATTCAATTTTATAATAGTACTTTTTTTATTTATTTTATTTTAAATCTGAATTATGTAATAAATCAAGGACCTTTGGGTAAATTTTTTCGGCATTATTTTTCCAGTTATCTACAATGTCTTTTGCTTGTTCACGTGAATATGCAAAAGTTTTAACTTCAAAAACAGTTTCATTGTTTTCAACTATTTTACAATTAATAATATAATTGTTTTCATTTTTTGGAGTATATTCTGCTATAATAGAATGTTCTTCTTCAACCTTATCTAAGGTAGTCTTTAAATTTGTATCCACTTTTAGCTTTACAATACCAGGTAGTATATCTAAAGTAAGATCTAGTGTATTTTTTCCTAACTCTGTTAATTCATAAATTAATTGATCCTCCTTAGTATAAGATACTACAAATTTTGTATTTATCATATCTAATAAAAATTGTTGAAAATAGAAATAATTCATATCTATAGCTGTTAGTACCAATTTATATAAATTATCATTTGTGATAGGTTTGTGTATTTGATCTAAGATATATAGAATTAACACTTTATTTTCTGCTAATGTTTCATTATCTGTATTTATTTTCAAGGTTTTCATCTCCTAATTTTTGATTTTTTCTTTTAAGTTATGAGAATTATAGCATATATGGAGAGAAATTTCAATATGCTATCACACTACATTTCATAGTTGACCAATGAAGAAAATTATAGTAGAATATGTAAAATATTGGATATATAGTAAGAAAGGGGAAAATGAGATATGCGTATTAGATTTAAACCATGGGCTAGGGGAGAATTAGAAGCTAGTAGCTTTTATATAGATAATCCAGAAGAATATAAAGGAAAATGGAATGATTTATTTGAAAATAAGAATCCAATTCATCTAGAATTGGGATGTGGAAAAGGTGGATTTATCTCTAAACTTGCTTCTGAAAATCTAGATGTGAATTATATAGCTATTGATATGGTTGATGCAATGTTAGGTTTAGCTAAAAGAAATATTGAAAAAGAATATGCGAATAAAAATATTCCCATTAAAAATGTTATAATAACAAGGTTTGATATTGAAAGAATATTGATGATTTTAGATGACACAGATAAAATTGATAGAATATATATAAATTTCTGTAATCCTTGGCCTCGTGGAAAACACAGAAAAAAAAGGCTTACACATGTAAGACAGCTAGAAAAGTATAAACTATTCCTAAAAGATGATGGAGAAGTTTACTTTAAAACTGATGATGATGGCTTATTTAATGATAGTTTATTATATTTTGAGCAAGCAGGTTTTAAGATTGTAAATAAAACTTTTGATTTGGCTAATAATGAAAACTTTTGGGATAATATAGAAACAGAACATGAAAAAATGTTCAAGGAACAAGGTATAAAAATTAAGGCTCTTATTGCAAAAAAGAAATGATAATAATGGCACAATTTATTTATTTTGTGAATTTTTTGTAAATTTTTTTAACAAACAAAGTTAAAGAAAAGCTAGTAACAAACCATTTTTCAAGGATTTTCTACAAAAAAACCTTGAAAAAGCCTATTGCAAATAAACAAATTTACTGTTATTATTAATATGAGAAACTAGAAAAATATAAAAGGAAGATAGATTATGATAGAATTTAGAAATGTTAATAAAACTTATGATACAGGTACAGTAGCTGTAAATAATGCTAACTTCAAAATAGATAAAGGTGAATTTGCTTTTTTAGTTGGTAGCTCAGGGTCTGGAAAATCTACACTTATAAAAATGATACTAAAGGAGGAAGAACCAACATCTGGGAATATTATTATTAATGGTAAAGACACAACATTTCTTAAAAC
>CANRGM010000043.1 GCA_947630155.1 uncultured Clostridia bacterium | reverse complement strand
TTAATTCGAATCAAATTAATATATTAGTGCTAAAAATGTTGAAATCTAAAGGAAACCCCAACCAAAAAAACTCATACAAATAACAAAAATCAATTGACTTTTAACCGTAAAAATGATAAAATATAAACCGTTAGATAAATTTGCCAAAACTGGCAGATCCCTAACGGTTTATTATTTTATTTTAGGAGGTGAAATTTAAGTGCCAACAATTAATCAATTAGTAAGAAAAGGAAGAAAAACTGGAGTAACAAAATCTACAGCACCAGCTTTACAACATGGTTATAATTCAATGAAAAAAAGAATGACAAATAAAAGATCACCACAAAAAAGAGGTGTTTGTACAGTTGTTAAAACAGTTACACCAAAGAAACCAAACTCAGCTTTAAGAAAAGTTGCCAGAGTTAGACTTTCAAATGGTTATGAAGTTACATCTTATATTCCTGGTATTGGTCACAACTTACAAGAGCACAGTGTTGTTCTAATAAGAGGTGGAAGGGTAAAAGATTTACCTGGTGTTAGATACCATATTATAAGAGGAACACTAGATACAGCTGGTGTTAAGGACAGAATGCAAGGTAGATCTAAATACGGAGCAAAGAAACCTAAGAAATAGGATTTTAACATGAAAGTTAGATGGCTATAAGAGTCAGTATTATATTGATATAAAAATATAATACAGCAACTTTCAAAAAGCAGAATTAAAATAGTGCTAATAACTTACTAATTTAAGGTACTTAAATTAATAATAGATTATAGCGCTATACGGGAAAACAATTAAAGTTTTTCAGAGTACCTTATGATACTTGAGGAAAATAAGTATCAAATTATAAAAAGGAGGGAAGAATAGTGCCAAGAAAAGGATATATAGCAAAAAGAGAAGTTTTACCAGATCCAATATATAATAGCAAAGTTGTTACAAAATTAATCAACAATGTTATGTTAGATGGTAAGAAAACAGTAGCTCAAAAAATAGTTTATGATGCATTTGATATCATAAAAGAAAAAGAGCAAAAAGATCCATTAGAAGTATTTGAAGCAGCACTTAACAATGTAATGCCAGTTCTAGAAGTTAAAGCTAGAAGAATTGGTGGTGCTACATATCAAGTACCAATCGAAATCAGACCAGAAAGAAGACAAACATTAGGTTTAAGATGGTTAGTTATATATGCTAGAACTAGACATGAAAAAACAATGTCTGAAAAATTAGCTGGTGAAATTATGGATGCAGTTGCTGGAAATGGTGGAGCATTCAAGAAGAAAGAAGATATGCATAGAATGGCTGAAGCTAACAAAGCTTTTGCACACTATAAATTCTAATTTAAAATTTATATATTATTCAAATTTTTATGTAAAACAACTTTATATTTCTAAAATTCCAAATATCGCTATTATATAAAAGGATAAAATTTAGAGATGTAAATTAAATTGTTTGAATAAAAAAGTTAACCAAAAGAAGGAGGAAAAAAATGGCTGGTAGAAGTTATCCTTTAGAGAGAACAAGAAATATAGGAATAATGGCTCACATAGATGCAGGTAAAACAACAACAACAGAAAGAATTCTATTTTATACTGGTATAACACATAAAATAGGTGAAGTTCATGAAGGTGAAGCTACAATGGACTGGATGGTTCAAGAACAAGAAAGAGGTATTACAATTACATCAGCTGCAACAACATGTTTTTGGAACAATACAAGAATTAATATTATAGATACTCCAGGTCACGTTGACTTTACTGTTGAAGTTGAAAGATCTTTAAGAGTATTAGATGGTGCTATACTTGTATTAGCAGCAAAAGGTGGTGTTCAACCACAATCTGAAACAGTTTGGAGACAAGCTGATAAATATCAAGTTCCTAGAATGGCATATGTTAACAAAATGGATATAACAGGTGCAGATTTCATGGCTTGTGTTGAGCAAATGAAAGACAGATTAAATGCAAATGCTATTCCAGTTCAATTACCAATAGGAGCAGAAGATAATTTCCAAGGAATTGTAGATTTAATTAAAATGAAAGCTTATATTCATAAAGATGATTTAGGAAAGGAAATTGAAGAAAAAGAAATTCCTGATGATTTAAAAGCTATGGCTGAAGAATACAGAGCAAAAATGATTGAAGCTGCAGCAGAACAAGATGATGAATTAATGATGAAATATTTAGAAGGTGAAGAACTAACAGAGGAAGAAATCAAAAAAGGATTAAGAAAAGGAACAATAGCTAATACAGTAGTTCCAGTATGTTGTGGTTCTTCTTACAAAAACAAAGGTGTTCAAGAACTTTTAAATAACATTGTTGATTACATGCCAGCACCTACAGATATACCAAATATTAAAGGTGTTGATATGGATGGAAATGAAACAGAAAGAAAAACTTCTGATTCTGAACCATTCTCAGCATTAGCATTTAAAATTGCTACAGACCCATTTGTTGGAAAATTATGTTTCTTTAGAGTATATTCTGGAACATTAGATTCAGGATCTACAGTATTAAATGCTAATAAAGGTAAAAAAGATAGAATTGGTAGAATTCTTCAAATGCATGCTAACCATAGAGAAGATATAGAAAAGGTATATGCAGGTGATATTGGTGCAGCTGTTGGTTTAAAAGAAGTTTCAACAGGTGATACTTTATGTGATCCAGCACATCCAGTTATATTAGAATCAATGGAATTCCCAGAGCCAGTTATTGATATCGCTATTGAGCCAAAAGATAAAGCTAATAGTGAAAAAATGGGAATTGCTTTAGCAAAATTAGCTGAAGAAGATCCTACATTCAAAACATACACAAACCAAGAAACAGGTCAAACTGTTATTGCAGGTATGGGTGAGTTACACTTAGACATTATCGTTGATAGATTAAAAAGAGAATTCAAAGTTGAATGTACAGTAGGTAAGCCACAAGTTTCTTATAAAGAAACAATTAGAAATAAAGTTAAAGTTGAAGGAAAATTCATTCGTCAATCAGGTGGACGTGGACAATATGGTCATGTTTGGATAGAAATGGAACCATTAGAGCCAGGTAAAGGTATTGAATTTGAGAGCAAAATCGTTGGTGGTGTTGTTCCAAAAGAATATGTAAAACCAGTTGAAGATGGAATTAGAGAAGCTGCTGAATCTGGTATATTAGCTGGATACCCAGTTATCGACTTCAAAGCTACTTTAGTTGATGGTTCATACCATGATGTTGACTCTTCTGAAATGGCATTCAAAATTGCTGGTTCAATGGCATTCAAAGAAGGATGTAAACAAGGTAAATCAGTATTATTAGAGCCAATTATGAAAGTTGAAGTAACAGTTCCAGAAGAATATATGGGAGATGTTATTGGAGATATTAACTCTAGAAGAGGAAGAATGGAAGGTATGGAAGCTAGAGGTGGAAACCAAATAGTTAGAGGATTTATTCCATTATCAGAAATGTTTGGTTATGCAACAGACTTACGTTCAAAAACACAAGGTAGAGGTACTTATTCAATGGAACCTAGCCATTATGAAGAAGTTCCAAAATCTATTCTTGATAATATTGTTGCTAGCAGAGCAAAGAAAGAAGATTAATTTTATTAAAAATACTAAAATTATTAAAAATGACTTGCAAAACTATAAAAAATAGTATAAAATGCAAATGTTTAATATAGTTTTTAATTTTAAAAAATATAAAAAAGGTGTTCAAGAAAATTAATAACTTGATTTAGGGGAAACCTACACCACAATTAAAAGGAGGAAAATTTAATGGCAAAAGCAAAATTTGAAAGAACCAAACCACACGTTAACATTGGTACAATCGGACACGTTGATCATGGTAAAACAACAACAACAGCTGCTATTACAAAAGTTTTAGCAATGAAAGGTCAAGCTCAATTTGAAGCATATGATATGATTGACAAAGCTCCAGAAGAAAGAGAAAGAGGTATTACAATTAATACTGCTCACGTTGAATATGAAACAGATAACAGACACTATGCACACGTTGACTGCCCAGGACATGCTGACTATGTAAAGAACATGATTACAGGTGCTGCTCAAATGGATGGTGCTATATTAGTTGTTTCTGCAGCTGATGGCCCAATGCCTCAAACAAGAGAGCATATCCTATTAGCTAGACAAGTTGGTGTTAAATACATCGTTGTTTACTTAAATAAATGCGATATGGTTGATGATCCAGAATTATTAGAATTAGTTGAAATGGAAGTTAGAGACTTATTATCAAGCTATGATTTCCCAGGAGATGAAATTCCTGTTATAAAAGGATCTTCATTAGCAGTATTGGAATCAGATTCTAAGGACATTAATGCACCAGAATATGCTCCAATATTAGAATTAATGGCTGCTGTTGATAGTTATATACCAACACCAGAAAGACCAACAGATTTACCATTCTTAATGCCAGTAGAAGATGTATTCACAATTACAGGACGTGGAACAGTTGCTACAGGTAGAGTAGAAAGAGGAGTTGTTAAACTACAAGACGAAGTTGAAATCGTTGGTTTAGCAAAAGAATCTTCAAAAACTGTTATTACAGGTGTTGAAATGTTCAGAAAATTATTAGACCAAGCTGAAGCTGGAGATAACATCGGTGTACTTTTAAGAGGTGTTCAAAGAGATGAAATCGAAAGAGGTCAAGTTTTAGCAAAACCAGGAACAATTCATCCACATACAAAATTCACATCACAAGTATACGTTCTAACTAAAGATGAAGGTGGACGTCATACACCATTCTTTAATGGATATAGACCACAATTCTACTTTAGAACAACAGACGTTACAGGTGTTATTGAATTACCTGCAGGAACAGAAATGGTTATGCCAGGTGATAACATCGATATGACTATCGAATTAATTACACCAATAGCTATTGAAAAAGGACTAAGATTCGCTATCCGTGAAGGTGGTAGAACAGTAGGTTCAGGTGTTGTTGCTGATATTATTGAGTAATAAACATAGTAATAGCAAGGGTTACAGAAATTTGTAACACCTTGCTATTTTTGTTTTTAACAACTTTTTAATGACTTGTCAAAAAGTAAATGCAATTCTGTAAAACAATAACTTTTAGCGACTTATTTATATTAATTATATTGACATTATTTGTCAAAAAGTATATACTATAGTAGGTAAATAAGTAATTGAAGGAGTATGTATTATGAAAAAAATAAGTTATTCAATTAGAGTGTTCGCAATAGTAATAGGTTTATTATTATTCATTAATATACCAGTACTTGCTACCACAGGTAAATCTACAGCTGCTAATGTAAGAGTGAGAGAATCAGCATCAACAGATGCAGAGGTAATTGATTTATTAGCAGTAGATGATACTGTTGAGATATTATCTGAAGAAGGAGATTGGTATAAGGTTTCTTTCAAAGGTAAAACTGGTTATGTTAGTAAATCCTTTATTAGTACTAAAGAAAACGATTCAGAGAAATCTAATAATCAAAATACTGAAGAAAACACGAATCAAACTGGTCAAGATAATAGCGAAAATTCAATGACTAATCAGACTAGTGAAAATACAACTTCAAATAAAGCTTATAAAATGGCTGAAAAAACAAATGTATATATATTACCAGTTTTAACTTCAGAACTTATAGGAGAATTACAAAAAGATGATGAAGTTACATTAATATCAAATGCTGGATTATGGGTATATATAAAAGCCGAAAAAGTAACAGGATGGGTAAGAATTGATAAGTTATCTACAGAAAACGTAACTACAAACAATACTGATAATAAAGATAATAATGATCAGCAAAATAATGATGATACGGAAAATGAAGATAACATAGAAAATAATGATAACACTGAAAACTCTGACAATACACAAAACGATGATGCAAATAAAGATGAGCAAAATAACAGTAGTTCAGATGCAGGCTATACAGCCAAAACTATGTATTGTGTAGGATCTTCTGTAAATGTAAGAAGTGAGGCAAATACATCATCAAGTGCAGTAGATTCTTTAGGAATTAATACACAGGTAAATGTAGTTGGAGAAGAAAATGATTGGTATAAGGTTGAAGTTAATGGAAAAAGTGGTTATATCAGAAAAGATTTGCTTTCTGATGAAAAACAAGAAGTTTCTTCTAGAAGTAATGATATAGATAGAACTGCAGCTCAGCAGCAAGCAGATAATTCAAGTGCAGAGTCAAATGTGGTCAGCACGACAGATAATTCAACAATAAATGTATCTTCAGCCACACAAAATGTTACAACAACTACAACACAAGCTACTACACAATCATCAACTGAAACATCTGGAATATCAGGTAATGATATTGTGGCATATGCTAAACAATTTTTAGGATGTAGATATGTATATGGTGCTTCAGGACCAAGTTCATTTGATTGTTCTGGATTAACAATGTATGTATATAAACATTTTGGATATTCATTAAGCCATTCATCAAGAGTTCAAGCAACACAAGGAACAGCGGTTACAGGTGAATTGCAAGCAGGAGATATATTGGTATTTTCAAATGATGGAAAAACAATAGGTCATGTTGGAATTTATATAGGCAATGATCAATTTATACATGCATCAGATAGTTCTACAGGAGTTATTATAAGTAATTTATCTGATAGCTGGAACAAGTCAAAATACAGGGGGGCAAGAAGAATTTTATAAAGCTAATATATAAGGGTAATAATGGCTAGGAGGTTTCTGTTGGAAAAAAGACCAATGTTAATTATTACACTCTCATATATAATTGGAATATTATTGGGGTTATATTTAGAAATAAATATAACCCTTTATATATGTGTTTTAATTGTAATTATAATTATTATGTATTATATATTTTGGAAACTTTGTGGGAAAGTAACAAATTACAGTTGCATAAGTAGAGTAATAGATAAATTAATATGTAAAACCGATATTAAAGAAAGCAGTTATAAAATAGGAAAAAGAGTTAAATTGGTATCTATTTGCTGTTTAGTAATTATAATTTCAAATACAATTATACATCAAAAAGAACTTAGGTATAGAAACTTATATAATGTAATTGGCGAAGATGTTAATTATGTAGGTGTAGTAATGAATGAAGAAAAAGAAAGTTCATATTATTATAATTATATAATACAAGTAAAATCCCTTAATAGTGAACAGAACAACAAATTTAAAAATACTAATATATTATTAAAAATTAAGAAAAATAAAAATTCTAATGTTAAAAAACTTGAATATGGTGATTTAATATATGGAATAGGAAATTTTGAAAAGCCTGCTACAAGAAGAAATTATATGGGATATGATTATTTGCAATATTTAAAAAATAAGAATGTATATATGATTTGTAATTCTAATATAACTGATGTGAAAGTAATAAAAAAGAATTCACATCATGCTATTAATATGTGGATAAATAAACTGAGAAATAGGCTAAAAAATAATTTAATACAATTACTTCCAGATACGAACGCAGGTATTGCAATAGCACTCTTATTAGGAGACACTAGCTTAATAGATGAGAAACAAAAAAATGTGTTTAGTAATGCTAGTTTATCACATATTTTGGCAATTTCGGGAATGCATGTTACATATGTAATAATAGGATGTAGCTTTTTATTAAAAAAATTTGATAAAAGAAAAAGTAAATATTTTTTTATTGTATTCCTGATATTCTTTGCTCAGTTGACAGGTGGTTCTCCTTCTGTTATTAGAGCAGTTATAATGACTAGTTTAATGATTATTTCTAAACTTGTTTATAGAAAATCAGATACAATAAATAATTTATGTATAGCTTGTTTAGCAATACTAATTATAAATCCATACAACATACTAAATCTAGGCTTTCAACTTTCATTTTTAGGAACATTGGGAATAGTTTTATTTAATTCTAAACTAAATAATTTTTCTGTAAAAATGTTTGCTGGTACAAAATTTAAGCTACAATTATTGTGTAATAAATTGAATAATCCAACTTATTCTAAACTAAATGCAATTCTCAAAAAAATAAAATCAATTTTAATACTTAGCATATCTGCTAATATACTCATTTGTCCAATTATATTATACAATTTTAATTCATTATCATTAACTTTTTTGATTTCAAATCTTATAGTAACTCCAATTATAGGTTTGATGTGTTTTATGGGATATGCTACTCTAATTTTTTCAACATTTTCAATAAAAATATCAAAAATATCAGCTTTTTTATTTAATATTTGTATCCTAACATTCAATAAAATGGCAGAGATTGCTGCAAATACGACTTTATTACGTTTTTTAATAGTCACACCAAGCATAGCATTTATAGTGATTTATTATCTTATGATTTTTTATCTAGCTTTCATTCATAGGAAAAAGTATAATAAAATTTTTATAAAAGTAGTCGCAATTTCTTCTGTTATTGTCATTGTATTTAATCTAATAAAAATAAATAATTCTGGCTTGAAATTGTATTTTATAGATGTTGGACAGGGAGATAGTACTTTAATTGTAACCAGTACAAACAAGACCATTTTAATAGATGGAGGTGGCAGTGAAACTGGTAATTACGATGTTGGGGAAAAGGTGTTACTACCATACTTATTAGACAGAAAAATAAAGACTATTGATTATATGATATTTTCACATTTTGATGCTGATCATTGCAAAGGTTTATTTACTGTAATGGAAAATTTAAAGGTGAAAACAGCCATTATTTCTAATCAAGGAGAAATATCTGACAATTATAAGCAGTTTTTGCAATTAGTAAAAGAAAAAAATATAAATGTTGTATCTGTCAAAGCTCGGAAATAAAATTTTTATTGATAAATACACATATATTGATGTATTATGGCCAGATGACAATTTGATTAATGATAATGTCTTGAATAATAATTCTATTGTATGTAAGTTGAATTATAGTGGTATTTCAATATTATTTACTGGCGATATTGAAAAAATTGCAGAAGAAAGAATTATAGAAAAATATAATAAAAAACAGTTAAACTCAACAATATTAAAGGTCGCTCATCATGGCTCAAAATCTTCATCAATACAAGAATTTTTAGAGTTAGTCAAGCCTAAAATTGCATTGATAGGTGT
>CANRGM010000042.1 GCA_947630155.1 uncultured Clostridia bacterium | reverse complement strand
TCTAATAATTATGTAACTTTCTTATGTAAGTATTGAAAAATTTGTAAAAAAATGGTAAAATATATGTTGATTGTAAAAAAGGAGCTGTTAGTATAATGAATGTAGGATTTGTATCATTAGGATGTAGTAAAAATTTAGTAGATACTGAAATGACAATTGGATTGTTCAGGAAAAATAATTATAAAATCGTTAATAATCCAGAAGATGCTGACATAATAGTTGTTAATACATGCGGATTTATTGAGCCTGCAAAACAAGAGGCTATAAATACACTTTTAGAAATGGCTGAATATAAGAAAAAAAGATGTAAATATTTAATTGCTATGGGATGCTTAGTTCAAAGGTATAAAGAAGAATTAGAAAAGTCCATGCCAGAAGTTGATTTATTTATCAAATATAAAGAATATGATTCAATTTGGCAACAGATTGAAAAACTTGTTGGAGAGAAAAAATCAAGTAATATATGTAATTTAGAATTTTCAGAAAGAGTTATTTCAACTGGCCAGAGTTACGCATACATAAGAATTGCAGAAGGATGTAGTAATAGATGTACATATTGTGCAATACCATATATTAGAGGACAATTTGTAAGCAGAAAAATGGAAGACATATTAGATGAAGCTAACAATTTAGTAAAACAAGGTTTTACAGAATTAATAATTATTGCACAGGATACAAGTAAATATGGTATAGATATTTATAAAGAGCCAAAACTTGCTGAATTATTAGAAAAATTATCTAAAATAGAAGGGGTAAAATGGATAAGATTCCTATATACATATCCAGAATCAATTACAGATGAATTAATAAAGGTAGTAAAAGAAAATGATAAAATATGTAAATACTTTGACATTCCTATACAGCACATTTCAGATTCTGTATTAAAGAGGATGAATAGGAAGAGCAATGGAAAAAGTATTAGAGAATTAATAACTAAAATAAGAAAGGAAATCCCAGAAGTCATTATAAGAACAACTGTAATGGTTGGATTTCCAGGGGAGACTACCGAAGATTTTAATGAATTATATGAATTCATTAAATGTGCCAGATTTGAAAGATTGGGAGCTTTTTCATATTCAAAAGAAGATGGTACTCCTGCTGAAAAATTAGATAATCAAATACATCCAATGACAAAGAAAAGCAGATATAATAAAATAATGAAGTTACAACAGCAAATTTCAGATGAGATTATGAAGGAACAAATAGGGAAGAGGCTAGAAGTTCTAATTGAAGATGAAAGTTTTGATGGAAAATATTATATTGGAAGAAGTAAAAATGAAGTTCCTGAAATTGATGGGATTATTTATGTTGAGAAAACAAAAGATGAGTTGTTGGATAAGTATGTAGAAGTTGAAATTATAGGAAGTAGGGATTATGATTTAATAGGAACTATTACTAAGTAATACTTTTGCAATAAGCCGTCCAATTCAATAGTTACATTGAACTCAAAAATACAAAAATCCACTTGTAAAAATCGGAATTATATGTTATCATTTATTTGGTGGTGCATTATTCTAGTTATACTAGCTATTACGAGGGTGGGGCTAAAAATCCACTAAAGGGCACATCGATGAAGTTTCTTGTTTATGCGCGAAATGCCAGTTTTGTGTGTTTGCAGGAAGTAAGATTCTAGGGAGTTATGTAATGGCATACATAATCAACCCCTATTGTCGCGGAGGCTTGAAATTCCATTAGTTTTTTCAAGTTAAACCTATATAAAGTGCCAAGACACGATATATAGTGTAGCCTGTCTTGAGTGATAATACTGGGATTAACAATTAAAAATATAATTAATGATTTGGCCAAGATTAATTATACATATTAGTTATGAAACTATTATTGCAAAAGAGACTAGTAATAGATTTTAAGTATATTAAGGAAAACTTCTAGAATGTTTGCCATATGGCAAGAAAACTTAAGGATTAAAGTACGGATTTAAGTGGCCGTCTGGAAGCCAAATGAACTTGGCTATTTTCTTTAAATGGAAACGGCTGAACAGTAATGTTTAGTAGAAAATAGAGAAATTCATCTAGACCTAAACCGTAAAGTTTACTTAAGTTTTTACCACCATATATAAATAATAGGTAAGAGGAGAAGTATATATATAAATGAAAGCAGAATCAAAAAATGACTCGAAAGATTTATCTAAAAAAGTATCAAATAAAGATGTAAAAAAGGATTCGAAAAAAGAATCATCAGAATTAAAGTGGTTTATAACAGTTTTTATATTAAGTTTTATATTATCTATAATATTCTCATTTATTTCAACTTCGGCAATAGGTAACTTATCAATTCTGCCAGCTATTCTAATACTAATTTTAATAATTTTTTTAGGAATAATATTTGACATAGTAGGTGTAGCTGTTACAGTTGCCAAAGAAGCACATTTTCACGCAAAAGCATCAAAGAAAATAGCTGGATCAAAAACATCACTAAAACTTATAAAAAATTCAGCAAAAGTATCAAATATATGCGCAGATGTAATAGGGGATATAGCTGGAGTATTAAGTGGTTCAATTAGTGCTTTGATTGCAATGAAGATAACTAGTAGTTTGAATTTGGATTTTAATATACAATTTATAGTAAGTGCGATTGTTGCATCATTAACAATAGGAGGTAAAGCAATAGGAAAGGGCATTGCACAGAGAAATTCTACTGAGATAGTTGGAATAGTAGGGAATGTTTTGAGAGTGTTTGGGAGAGAGAAATAGATGATTACTGTTTAGGCATTTTAGGTAAATTATAGCAAATAAAAAAATTTTATAATAAAAAAAGAAATATCACATAAATGTGATATTTCTTTTTTTATTATAAATTATTCTTGTACTAAATCTTTAACAAAATCTATAATATATGTTTTTTCTGTTTCAGAGTTAAAAGACAAGTTAGAAGTTTCTTTAAGTTTAACATTTATTTCTATTTTTGATTTTTCAATCAAATCTGTTATTGGCATTTTTTTCCAACTTTCAATACGATCAGCACCAATTTCTTGTTTTAGTAAATTTTTTAATTCAGTTGGATTATCATTTTTAATTGCATCGTC
This sequence comes from uncultured Clostridia bacterium, assembly GCA_947630155.1. Taxonomy (GTDB): domain Bacteria; phylum Bacillota; class Clostridia; order TANB77; family CAG-508; genus CAG-492. Next base: position 6,092 of record CANRGM010000042.1, on the reverse strand, counting down.
TAACTTCTTTTTTAAGGTCTCATCTTTTATAATATCTGAATATTTTTTTGTTGTATCTCCAAATGTAATAGTTATTTCGTCTATTGCATTATTTTCATATGCTTCAATTGCATCATCACGTAAAGATTCAGCATTGTCTCCTAAGAAAGCATCTACTATATCATTAAATGCATCAATAACATATAATTCATCACCATTAGTATCTTTTGCATTTACAGCTAAGTTAATTACTGTTTTACCTTCTTCTTCTTTTATTGTTGGAGTATATAGTTCTGTATCAAGAAGTTCAACAGCTTCTGTAACATCAGCATCTAAAACAATAACAGTATTATCAGGTAATTTAACTTGAAAATATTTATCAAATTCTCCTTTTGCAGTACTAAAGATAGCAGCTGCATCAGCAGTATCTATTGTACCATTGTTTATATAATCACCAGCTGTTTGTTTTAAATCAGATAATTGATCAGTAGTATTATATTTATAAGAATTAAATGCTATAGCAGCATCTGTTACATCAACTTTTCCATTTGAATTTATATCACCTAATAAAACAATTGTAGATTTTTTATCATTTACTGTTACTATATCACCTGTACCAAATTCTGTTTTGTCAGAACTTATAGTAAGGTTTGAATCAGCAAATTTTTCTTTTATAATATCTTCAAGACGACTTTTTGTTAATGTTGGATATTCAGAGTTATCAGCTTGTTCTTGTGATATTTTTGGTAATGCAATTGTAATAGTATAAGCATTACCATTTAATTGTAATGTAGCTGTGTTGTTGTTAGCATCAGCTTCTGTTGTAGCCAATGATATTGGCATTGCAATCCCAGATACTAACATAGTAGCTGTAATTGCTGTTGATAATAATAATCTTTTCTTATTCAAAATATTTTCCCCCTTAAAAAATTATTTTTGATATCTTTTTATAGTAACTATTCCTGCTATAATTAATATTACTAATCCCATAGATATTGCTATGTAGTTAGCACCTGTTTTTGCATATGTTGTAGGTTTTTGTGTAGGAGTAGGTTTAGCTGTAGGTTTTTGTGTAGGAGTAGTTGTAGCTGTAGGTGTAGCTGTTGGAGTAGCTGTTGGTGTAGGAGCTACTACTGATACTGTTGTTGATTTCTCATCCAAAGTAACTTCATTGTAATCTAAATCAGAAAACATTGTTGGTACGAAAGAAATTGATTTGCTATCAGCAGTTTCAACAATAGGTTTTAAAGTAACTGTAACTGTATTAACTGTTCCTTGATAGAACATAATTCTTTTTCCTGTAGATACATCTGTTAAATCTAATGGTGTTTTAGTATCGCTAACAGCGCTTACGAATTCGAATACTTTGTTATCATATGCTAATGTAAAATCACCAGAAGTCATTTCATCTCCTAAATTAACTGTTACAACAACGTTTTCTTCGTTTGTAACCTTACTTGAATTTGTTGATAAAGTAGCAGCATTTACTACTGATGCGATTGATAGCATTATTGCTATAATAATTGTCATTATAAGTGTTTTTTTCATTTTAAAATTCCTCCTTAAATTTTTTCTTCGGCTTTTACAAGGTATCTTGTAATACCGCTCATAGTACAAGTAATTAGTGTAACTTTTCTTTTGTTATCAGTATTTTGTTCTATATGGCTCATGTCATCGGCTTTTACTGAAGGAAGTATTTCAGTTATTTCATAAGTTACTTTTCTTCCATCTTTTCCAACTAAATAAAATGTATCACCTACATGTAGATTATATAAAGGTCCGAATACTTTTTTATAATTATGACCAGTAATGCAATAGTTTCCATAAGTATTAATTTCTGGTCCATAAAATTTTGTTACTCCGTATTTAAGGGAGTCGTCTGATGTTTCGCCTAAAATGTAGCTTGTAATATTAATCTTATCTATTACAATTTTCCCAACAACATCATAATTATTAATTTTATCTGGGAAATCGCTAACATCTACAATTTCATCGTTATACTGAGGTTCTAAAATTTGTACTCCAATAATATCATCTGAATCATCAGCATTTGAAATATTTGTTGAAACATTTTCATCTTTGAATTCGTATTGAATAGGTGGTTGTCTCATTGATAGGTATTGCCATATTAATAAAAAAATGATTAAAACAATTACACTAATGCTTATGATAGTAATTATAAGATTTTTCCTATCATGTTTAAAATGTTTTCCCTCATTTTTAGGTGAGTTTTCTGTAATTTTTTTTTTTTCATTTTCCACTTACTTTTCCTCCATTCACCTCCTACAAGTTACCATATATAACTAATATACTTAAAATTTAGCAAAGAATATTACATAATTAAAGTATGACATAAAAACAATTAAAATAAATATATAAAATACATTGTAAATAAAAAAGTGTTTACTTTATAAAGTCATAAAACGTATAGTATATACGATAATTGCGGTTATTGTTAAAAAGAAATATCCTTTACTCTTTCAATTAATTATACTAGTAATTGGATTGGTTGTCAATAATTTCCTAAACAAAAATTTAATTTATTTAGATCGAAAATTATAGGCTATAAAATAAAGGAGTACAAATCTTAAAGATTTGTACTCTCCTAATTATTTCAACCATTTCAAAGAAGCGTATGCGCCTTTTTGTATGTTCCATATTTTTGTATCCCAATCAGAGTAGGTGGTAGGCTTATATAAATCTGCCTCACCTTTTCTTGTTCCATTGGAAGAATATATTCCTGCGACACTGTCATCATAGAACCATGTAGATTTATTTTTACCAGAATCATTATCAAAAGAATTATGTTTGCGTCGTGTGTCCGTTAAAGCAGGACTAATACAGCAGTATATACCACCAGGATGTGGAACAAATCTAAAAGTTCCAGTAAATAATACATATTTCATAGTTAACAAATTAGTTGAGTTTGCATATGATCCAATTATACCACCAACGTGGAAATAGTCATAAACACTTGCTCCAGTAGAACTTGTCGCTTTTATAGCTACTCCTGAATACAAGTTTAAAAGTGATATTTTTCCAGTTGAAGTTCCTAAAATTCCACCTAATGATATATGGTCTATAGTCAGAGTTGTATCACCTTTTGCCCATACACTTATAGTACCATTTGTAGAACATTCGGAGATAGTTCCACCATTAGCAATACCGACGATTCCTCCTATTTTATATAGTCCTGTTAGAGAAAGGTTATTTACTGAAATTCTTTCTAAAGTAGAGTTATTACTTATACCCGCAACAGTTCCTATATTATTAGCTGTAGTTGTACTTATATTTACATTATTAAATTTTAAATTTACTATTTTAGCATTTGTAAGTGTACCAAATAAACCAAGGTTATCTTTAATCATTGCTTCAGATATTTTTAAATTAGATATTGTATGATAATTTCCATCAAATGTTCCTTTGAAATTACTAATAGGAGTCCATTCTTCATTTGCTAAGTCGATATTATTACCAAGTTTTATGGTTTTTCCACTAAAATTAATATTTGATGTGTTTACTAAAGATGCTAATCCTTTTAAATCATTTGCTGAGTTAATAGTAAATGAAGTTGCATTTGGGTTATTATAGTACCAATCAGTTTTTATACTTTTGCTAGTGTATTTTGCATATATAGTGATATCGTTATATATAGGTGCTGTAAAATCAAATTCTTTTTTAAAACTGCTATCAGAATACCAATTAACGAAATTATAGTTATCTATAGTATATGGACCAATATTAGGTACTAAAGATCCTTGTGGAATTTTCATGTTTAATATATCTTTCGAACCATTAACAAATTTTACATTAATATCAGGTGCGCCTTCTTCTTTGAAAAATACAAATGTATTTTGAGCTGTTATAATTGAATTAGTCACATAATGAGGAGTTTCTATTCCCTCTGAGCTTATTCCAAAACCTTTCTGTATACCTAATGGAGGAGTATCGGGAGATGATAGTATCTCCTTAAAAGCTGAAGCGTCTACCATTCGTAAAGCACCAATTGTTGTTTGAGGATTTTTCCAATTTATATTATCTGTACTACTTATATTTGTACTTAAATTTCTACTGTAAGATAAATATACTGTACCGCTCTTACCATCTTCAGAAATTTTATCTGCTTTTATATCTTTATATTTAGGGTCTCTTTTATCCTCTTTTCCCAAAGTAATTGGAATAGTTGTAGTAATATTAAGTGAATATCCATTACATATACCTACATTTGGAATTTTTAAATAAAAACTATTATCTCCAATTCCAACTGTATCTTCATAGTTGCTGTTCTCCTTATATTTTATGTCAAATGATATGTATTTTATTTTAGGTATTTCATGCCAAATAGCAGTTAAAGAAAGGTTATCGGTTAATGGATAATTTTCTGGTAAAATGATATTTGATGAATCTGAAGAGGTACTCCATCCTTCAAATTGATAATTTTTTCTTGTAGCTTGTTTTAAGTTTATTATTGGTTTTTCCCATTTAGCATATAAATTGATAATATCTCCATTTTTTACGTCGTCTGTTAGCTTGTCTCCATCATTATAGATAACATCTCCATTTATTACTGCTGTCCAACCCAAGAATTTATCATATTCTGTAATAACCTCTGTATCTTTTTCAGGATAGTTATAATTATATGTAATAGTATATGATTTAGCTAATTCGATTGGTTTTACATTTAATTTTGTATCATAATTAAAGTCTATTGTTTGTTGTGCAGTTTTATTTAAATCGTTATTAGAATTAAATATAACTGTAACTGTTTTATCTAATAAATATTCAGCTTTTAGAGATAGGTTACCACTTGTTCCTTTAGGTATAGTGTTATTTTCTAGAACAGCACCATTATTAACAATCCAATCTTTAAATTTATAACCTTCTTTTTGAGGACTATTTAGTATAATGTTTTCAGTTTCGATGGTGTAGGTAGTTGGATTATCTTTGCTTAATGTACCATCAGCCAAATCATATGTAATATTATATGTAACTATATTCCATACAGCATACAAATTTATACTTCCGGAATCTATTAAATTTGTAACTTGAGTGTTATCTTCATATTTAACAGGGCCATTTTCTGTATCGCTCCAACCAGCAAAGGTATAACCAGTTCTAGTAAACTTGTTATTATCCAGGTTGGCTGATTTATTATAAGTAAGTTTCTGATTATTCATTGTGCCTTGACCACCATTTGAATTGAAAATAATTTCATAAATGTTGACTTGCCATTTTGCTATAAGTGTAATGTTTTTAGCAGGCATTGTAGTATTAAAGTCAAATGGGGTAGAGGCTTCTTCATCAATATACCATCCAATAAATGTGTAACCTTTATAAGTTGGATTCTCTGGTTGGGTTAATTGTTCACCAAATTTAACTTTCTGTTCTGATACAGTTGCAGTACCACCATTAGTATTATATGTAATTGTGTACTCATTAGCTTTTGCAGTAGCTGTTAAAGAAATATTCGTAGTTCCTTGTGTTAATGTAACTTTTGAATCATTATATTTTTGTTGATTATTATCTATCCAATAATCAAATGTATAACCATTTAGTACTTCGGCTGTAATTGTAATTTCTTGTTCATAATAATATTCACCTGAACCTGTGACTTTAGATATACCTGTAGAAGGTGTTAGGGTTACTGGATATTTATTTCTAGAGTAAAGGTATTTTACAATAGATTGACCATTTCCATCAATTGTAATAGTTTTAGCTTCTGGAGCAGTAAAACCATCATAAGTTCTTGTGTTAGGTGTTACAGAGGCATCAGTAGTTCCGGTTAAATGCTCAATTTCAGGTTCAGCATAGCTAGAACCGTCCAAATTCATTTTATAGTGTTCAACAGTATATGGTGTGTTTGTATTTGCTTTCGCAATTGCTGTTAAAGAAATATTCGTAGTTCCCTGTGTTAATGTGATTTTTGAATCATTATATTTTTGTTGATTATTATCTATCAAACAATCAAACGTATAACCAGCTAATACTTCGGCTGTGATTGTGATTTCTTGTTCATAATAATATTCACCTGAACCTGTGACTTTTGATATACCTGTAGAAGGTGTTATGGTTACAGGATATTTATTTCTAGAGTAAAGGTATTTTACAATAGA
>CANRGM010000041.1 GCA_947630155.1 uncultured Clostridia bacterium | reverse complement strand
GCCTCAACTGGACAAACTCCTGCACATGTACCACACCCAATACAAACACTAGGATCTATTACATATCTTTCATCTCCTTGTGAAATACATCCAACAGGACATTCTCCTGCACAAGCTCCGCAAGATATACATTTTTCTGTAATTTTATATGCCATAAATTTCACCACCTTTCAATACTACAATAATTCTACTTCTATATCTATATTAAAAGAACTTACATATTATAACAATTTATATGTCATCATCAATACTATTTTTTGTATCCATTTTCTCTAACTTCTCTAATTCTCTTAATTCCTTTAAATTCTCTGCTTCTTCAGGACTAACTTTATTACTTGAGCCATTTTTTATAAGTTTTACATCTTTGGCATCATATTTTTTATAAAAATATTCATCACCATCTTTAAATTTCACTTTTAACTGTTCTTTTAAGATTTCAACATTATCAACTACACCTTCCCCATCAGCTGTTTTTACTATTGCTCCTATTTTTGGTAGTCGTTCCAATTTTTGCTCATATGCTTCTTGCTCATACTTTAGACAACACATAAGTCTTCCACAATTTCCTGAAATTTTTGATGGATTTAATGATATATTTTGCTCTTTAGCCATCTTTATTGAAACTGTTTCAAAATTTCCTAAAAAAGAACAACAACATAATTCTCTTCCACATACACCATTTCCACCTATTCGGCGAACTTCATCTCTTACTCCAATCTGCCTTAGTTCTATTCTGGTTTTGAATATACTTGCCAATTCCTTAACTAGTTCTCTAAAGTCAATTCTTCCATCTGCAGTAAAATAAAATAGAATTTTACTTCCATCAAATTTATACTCTACATCTGTTAAATGCATATCCAAGTTATGTTTTTTTATCTTTTCTTCACATATTTTAAAAGCTTCTGGTTCTTTGCTTTTATACATTTCCATATTTTTTATATCTTGCTGAGTTGCTATTCTTATTACTTTTTTTAAAGGATTGGCTATTTTTTCTTCTGGCAGTTCTCTTTTATTTGTAACAACTTCTCCAAACTCTTCTCCCATTACAGTTTCTACAATAACTTTATCTCCCTTATCTATTTCTAATTCTCCTGGATCAAAAAAATATATCTTTCCTGTTTTCTTAAATCTAACCCCTACTATTTTTTTCATTAAACTCCTCCCATATATTGAAAAGTAAATAATCTATAGACATATCATAATTAGCATTGCCTAATAAACGCTGTTTTGTTTTTTCGACTATTTTTATTGAATTTATATACTTGGCATTATTATTTAAATTTTGTTTTGCATATCCATATAAAATAACATTTATATAATCTAAATATTCATTAATATTATCTTTATTTTTATATAATATTTCTGAATAATTTAAAACTTTTATAATACTTTTATCTATATTTGAAAATATTTTTTCTATTTCAAAGTAATCATTTAGCCTATCTTTTATAGATATACATTTTCCTATGCTACCATCACACATTCGTAAAATATTTTCACTAATAGATTCAATCGAACAATTTTCCATTAAGAATTTTTTGATTTCATCATCTTCAATTTTCTCGAAGTATATTTTCATACATCGTGATTTAATTGTGGTTAATACTTTATTTTCATTACTAACAATCAAAATAATAACTATATATTCTGGCGGTTCCTCTAAGGTTTTTAATAAACAGTTTTGTGCTTCTTTTGTCATTAAATCTGCATCATTAATAATATAAATTTTCTTTTTTGAATTAACAGGTTTTTCTATAATTTTTGTTTGCATCTGCCTTATTTGTTCAATTTTAATTATTTTACCATCAGGCTCTATATATGAAAAATCAGGGTTATTTCTACTATTAAATTCGATACATGATTTACAATTATTGCATTCATTCTCTTGGAAATTTTCACATAAAATCATTTTTGCAAATTCTTTGGCTATCATTTGCTTGCCAATACCTGATTGTCCAATAAACATATAACTATGTAATATAGTATTATTATTTAATGATTTTTTTAAAATATTTTTTACATTATTATTGCCTATTATACTATTAAAACTCACAAATTCACCACCAATGTATCTATATTTATTTAGCAGAAAATTAATGCTTATCTGACATCTTTATAAATTCCCCCAAACTTATTTAATGGCCAAAATCTAAATACTGCTTTACTTTCAATTTTCTCAACTGGAATACACCCAAACCTTCTACTATCTGTAGATTCCATTCTATTATCTCCTAGTACATATACTGTGTTATCTGGGACAATAATGTCTGTATATACGCCACCTAAAGAGTCTGTAACAACATAATCTTGTAAATAATTTTCTTGCAACTGTTGTCCATCAATATATACGTATCCATCTTTTATTTGAACATGTTCTCCTGGTAATCCTATTACTCTTTTTATGTAACTCGTCTTACCAATTTCAAGTGTATAATAAATAAATTTTGATATTATATTAGTTGGATTGTAATTATATTCTGCGACTGGATAATCATAATTTGCATGAAATTCATCTACACTATTTACAGATGGAGATTCAAAAGTTATTATTTCTCCTCTTTTAGGCATTTTATCAAATGTAGCCCCCCATCTATTTAACCATAATCTTTCATTTTGTTTTAAGGTTGGATTCATAGAAGTTTGCTTAACAACAGTAGGCACTCCTATAAAAGTTTTTATTAATAATACAATAACTACGGCTATAATTATACAATACACCCATTCTAAAATTTCCTTAGTTTTACTTTTACTTTCCATTCTGTATAAGACACCTCTCCTATTTATTTTTTACTTTAATTTTAAATAATAAACAATTATATAAATTATATATCAAACATACTTGTTTTTCAAGTACCTTTACTCTATTTTTTCGTTGGTATTCTAATAACTACCTCAGTACCTTTTCCTACCTCACTTTTAATATCAATACTTCCATTATTTTGATTTAAAATTTCTCTTGCAATAGATAAGCCTAATCCAGTACCCCCAAGTTCTCTGCTTCTTGCTTTATCAACCCTATAAAATCTCTCAAATATTCTTGTCAAATCTTCTTCTGGTATTCCTATTCCATTATCAATAATTTTAATATATGCATCATTATAAACAAATCCTACATATATTTTAATATTACCATTTTCTTTAGTATATTTTATGCTGTTTGAAAGAATATTTAATATAACTCTTTCAATTCCAGATTTATCAGCATATACTAAAGGAACATTTGCAGTAACTAAATTTTCAACTTTATGATGCTTTTTATCAATTTCAATTTGCAATTTTTCTTGGCACTTCTTTACTAATTCACCTAAATCAAATTCTGTTTTTTCAATTTTGGTCTTATTACTATCGTATTTTGATAAAGATAATAAATCTGTAACTAATTTTGCCATTCTTCTTGCCTCAGAAGCTATAACATTCAAAAATTTTGTTTTTGTTGCATCATCATATTCGCCCTCTAATAAAGTATCAGCATATCCCATTATAGAAGTTATAGGGGTTTTTAATTCATGTGATACATCAGCAACAAATTCTTTTCTCATATTATCCAGTTTAACATGTTCTGTAATATCTTGAGCAACTGCTATTACTCCTGCTGGTCTTTGATTATTATCTTTATATGGAACAAATAATAAATTGATATATTTGTCATCAATACTTACTTTTTTATCTGATGATGTCCAATCTTCTAAATATATAATCTTTTCTAAGTTGATATCAACATTAAATTTAGAAAACACTTTTTCAAAATCATCATCTTCTTCAGAAAGGTTCAATAATCTTTCTGCCGCTAGATTTTTATGTGTTACTTGGCCCTCTAAATCAAAAGCAATAATTCCATCAGTCATATGTAATAATATAGTTTCTATTTGCTTTTTTTGTCTATCTACATCTTTTAAGTGTTCTCTCATTTCTAATGTTGCTTCATCAAAAGCTGACATAAATTCATTTTTTACTCTATTTCCTTCTTGCAATAATTTTACTTCAGGTTGATTTCCCGTAACTAATTTACCTGCATTTTTTACTATATTTACCATTGATTTTTTTATTACTTTTTTCAATATTTCACTTAAAATTATTGTAATAGCAACAAAAGCAATTAAAGTTATTATTATATATTTTTTTGAAATTTCAATTATTTCATTTACATTATTCATATTTGAAATGCTTTTTATGTAAATATATCCTACTAGACTTATTATAATTATACCTAAAATTAAAAAACATGTGATTATTTTATTCTGTGTAGATTTATACATATCTAAACCTCTCTATTTCTTCAATTTACATATATTTAATTCAAAAAAAACGAGAAACTTTATGATGAATGTACCATATATTTTAAAAAATTTCAAATTAGGTACATTCTCCAATTTCCCGAGTTTATTTATAAAAAATTGAACTTATTCTTTTTCTTTGTTTGTTGAAATATAGTATCCAACCCCTCTTTTAGTAACTAAAATTTTGGGATTAGAAGTATCTAATTCTATTTTTTCTCTTATTCTTCTTACAGTTACATCAACAGTTCTTATATCTCCATAATATTCATATCCCCATACTTTTTCAAGTAAAATTTCTCTTGTTATCACTTGTCCTGGTTGTTTTGCTAGGTATTTTATTACTTCAAATTCTCTTAATGTTAAGTCTATTACTTCTCCTCTAACCTTAACTTCAAATTTATCTAAATCTAATACCAAGTCTCCTACTTCAATTTTATTTGTATTATCTTCTTCTTGTTTTTTTTCATTTTCAGAAGAAGTCTTAGATAATGACATATCTTGTTTTCTTAAATTTGCCTTTACCCTTGCCATTAACTCCCTAACACTAAATGGTTTTGTTACATAATCATCTGCTCCTAATTCCAATCCTAATATCTTGTCGATCTCCTCATCTTTGGCTGATAACATTAAAATAGGAACATTAAGACTGTGTCTTATTCTTTTACATACTGCAAGTCCATCCATTTTAGGTAACATTATATCTAATAATATAAGATTAGGTTTCTTTTCTAATGCTAATTTTACCGCTTCTTCCCCATCTCTAGCCTCTAATGTTTCGTACCCTTCTTTTTGTAAATTATATACTAAAATATCAACAATTGGCTTTTCATCATCCACTATTAATATTGTTCTTTTTGGTTTCTCCTTAATAACTTCTTCCATTTAAAAACACCCCTTTTTTAAGGTTTATCATTTTATTTATATCATATTATTTGCTTTTGTACAAGTATTTTGTTACCGAATTTTTTATTCATTATTATTTAAATAAACTTTTTTACCAATACTATTATTTTTCCATTTTTAGTATTACCTGATATCTCATTAATTATGAATTTTCCAAAACCTCTAATAGAAATTATATCTTCACAATGTACCATTTTAGTTCCCTTTATTTCGTTTTTATAATTTATAAAAACTCTTTCTTGTTTTAATATCTCTACAGCTTTATTTCTTGATGTTTTAGCTAATTCAGAAACTATATTATCTAATCTTAGTGAAGATACTATAAATTTTAAATCTTTGTATTCTTGCTCTTTTTCTGTAACTTGATTTATATCTATAACATCAAAATACGATTTTTTAAATCTTGTTAATTCATGTAGATTATTCATTAAAAATTTTGTAATTTCTTTACTTACTATTATATCTGCTCCATTATTAAAAACTATTATATCTCCTATTTTTTCGCGCTTTACCCCTAACTTTATCAAACCACCTAAATACATTTTATGAGAATTTTTCTCCGAATTATTTGTTATCCTTATACAATTACAAATACTATTATAATCAAATTTATTTTCAGAAAAAATACTTTCTAATTTATCTGGAAAGATAACAATAAGATTTCTTTGAGCATTTTTTATTCCACCATATATGACATAATTCTTACATTTAATTGCATTCAATACTTCCACTAATAAATTCAATTCTATTGGAGATAAAAAATCAGTAACATGAATCTTATTTTGTTTTTCAGTTGCTTCTATTTTATCAAATAATTTTGATACTAATAAACGTTCTTCTTCTTTTTTATATTTTTTAAGGATATTTACCTTGTCCATTTATTTCTCCTCTAAATAAAAATTGACGAAAGAAATTTAAAATGTCCATTATTTTCAACAAATTCAAATAATGCCTAATTTATTTTCAAACTTCTTTCATCATAATTTATTTTATGCTTCTGGCTCTAATAAACCAAAATTCTTACCATCTTTTAATTTGAATATAACATTTACTTTTGAAGTATCTATATTAACAAAAGCCATAAATTTATCTTGAACTCTTTCAGATAGTATCAATTTAGCATCTTCTGCAGACATAGGTTTAACTTCATAATATGAAGTTTTTAGAATTTCATTTTCTACTTTATGATCTTCAGCTCCAAATCTAATATCTTCTGCCATTTTTATTGATCCACTCATATTTTGCTTTTCTTTTTTAGCTTTTGTTTTCCTTATTTGTCCTTCTATAATATCTATATTTTTATCTATTGATGCATATAAATCTTTATTTTCAGTTACAGCTCTATAAATATCACCATTTATTAATGAACTTAATTCTGCAACTTGGTTAATCCCTTCTGTTTTTATTGTTACTTGAACATCAATTTCATCATCTGAATACTTTTGTAATCTTTCACATTTCTTTTCAACATAATCTTTAATTGCATCTGTTGCCTTTAAATCCTTTCCTGTTATTTTTATCTTCATAAAAATCACTCCTCTTCTAGTTAGTCTTTCTTTAGTTATTCACTATAATATGGTTCATTATATATGCTTTTTTACATTTTTTCAACCTTTTTTTGAAAATTTTATCTATATCACTACAAAATGCTACAATTCAGTTTCTTTTGCAATTGACCATCCAATAGGCACATCTATTTTATATATTCTCTGCTTTCACTATACCATATATTCTCTTTTGTAAATCCCCAAGGATCTTCGCTTGATGACATTTTCTTCCATAATTCAGCATATGGTTGCACTGAAAACTCTAAAGTACATTTAGAAAAATCAAATTTTGGTAAAACCTCTAGCGGATTCAAAGTGTAATCTAAGCCTGTTTCTTCTGTGTTTTCTTTTCTAATTTCTATATGTAAATGTGGAACTCTAGAGCCGCCTGAACAACCAGTTTTTCCAATTATAGTATTGTTATCTACTATATCGCCTTCTTTAACAAAGATTTCACTAAGATGTGCATAAACACATCTCCTACCATCATCATTTAATATTTCTATACTATTACCATATCCCATATTAAATGCCTCTAATCCCTCTGTAGTAGTTCCATCAAAACCAGCTCGAATCACCTTTCCTTTTGCCACTGATTTAACTTCAGTTCCGTAATCTGCAGTAATATCAAATCCTGAATGCTCTCTTTCCTTGAAAAGGACATAGTGATTTTTCCTTATACCATATTTATCATGTTCACACACCTTATATTTAGGTATTATTGGCCATGTATAATTAATACTATTTTCCATAAAGTCCTCCTTTTAAGTCTACAATTCTTGATTGGATGTATGACCGTCTCTCCATTAATTCTTGTAAATTTTGTATTTTAGTTTGTTTTCCCTCTATATATCCTTTATATTTTTTCATTTTGCCAATATCTTTTATTCCTTTTAATCGCTGTAACTCTTGCACTTCATATCCTATTTGTTCTTGTATAATTTTTCTTCTTTCTTCTTCTGTAATTAAAATTTTACTAGGATTATAATCATATAACACAGCTATTTTCTTTTCCATCATAGCTATATATTTAGGGAACTCCTCTCTTTTCATTCCCAAAATATGGACTTGCCTATCTCTTCCACTTCTTCTATTTAAAAATAAATAATCTTTTAATCCAAAAAATTCTGAAACATATTTTGAAGATAAATTTTCTTCATGTAATGTTGATACAAGGAAAATCTCTTTATTATCTTTATTTTTAAGTATTCTGTTTATTGATTTCTTAATTCCTTCTAAGACCAATATTCTAGCAATACCATTTTCTCTACTATCAGGACGTGTTATATATGTATCTAGTTCTACCGTATTCTCTGTATTCGCGCCAAAATATTGGCTCATATTTTGGCAATGAGTTCTGTCATATATTTTATATTTTTGATATTGTAATATTTTATCATAAGCTTTAATAGTTGAATCTAAATTAGATTCATTCGTAAATCCTTGCAATTTTTCTTTGTTAAAATATTTTTTTAAATAGTTAAAATCTATCCAATAAAATTCCTGATAGGCTTTTAAATCTTTTTTTACAACCTTCATATATAATGACATATATTTATTTAAATTATCTCGTATTTCACTTTTTTCATGAAATTGATTTTGTGGATTATTATATTCTTGGTCTATTAGTTTCAATAATATTTCATTTTTTTCTTGCTCACTTACATCAGAATTTTCTTTAATTCCCAGTTCTTGTAAAACTGCATTCCTAGCATATTTAAAAGCACATATTTTTTCTATATATACTTTTCTTATTACCTTTTTAAATTCATTTTCTGAATATTTTGATTTTATATATTCCAAATACTCGTTTCCATATTTAAAATATTTTGTTATATCATTATATGTAAAATCAATTTGTCCTTGTGTGATATATGTGGCTGATATTACTTGTCTTTTCGAATTTTCCCCAGTTACAGCAATTAGAACATGATTGCTATCTGTATCTATATACTCTTCTATTCCGTCTTTTCCTGTTATGAATAATTGACCAACTTTGCCATTTTGTTCCATATTTTTCAAAACTAATTCCTCTAACTGAGCAATGCTAGATAAATATTCATCTTTATTATCTTTTGTGACTTCAATTATGTTATAATTTTTATTCATAATATCCACCTTTTTTGTATTATTATATTAGGTATTATATCATCATATATCCTTGAATACAATGTTTTTATAGTAATTTTTTACTCACACCCCTTGCCAAATACTTTTTTTTATGTTAAAATACTGTTTGTTATAAATTACTAATAATTGAACGGAGGTGCAAAAATGCCAAATATCAAATCAGCAATTAAACGTGTTAATGTTATAGAAAAGAAAACACTAAGAAACAACATGATTAAATCTGGATATAAATCAGCTGTTAAAAAATTCGAATCAGCTGTTGAAGCAGGTAATGTTGAAGAAGCTAAAACACTATTCTCTCAAGCAACTAGAAAAATAGATCAAGCTTGCAGTAAAGGTGTTATAGTAAAAAATACAGCTGCTAGAAAAAAATCAAATTTAGCAAAAAAATTAAATGCAATTAATGCATAA
>CANRGM010000040.1 GCA_947630155.1 uncultured Clostridia bacterium | reverse complement strand
TTTTCCCTTTCTATTCATAATTTTAGTTTTAGTGTTATTATAACCCATTTTTTACATATTATGTCATATTTTTATTAGTTTGTAAATATTTTTTCTTATTTTGATTTTTTATATTTGTTAATATATCACATAATTAATAAAATTAAAATAGTTTCATATAATTTTCAAAAAACATTATTTTCTTATTTATAAAAAAATAGTGTAATTCCAATCATCATTCAATAATTAAAATTACACTATTTAGTTTATTACACTTATTACATTTATAAAATTCACATTTATTTTTTATTTATATCCAGTTCTCTTAATTATTCCCTCGCTATATTCCTTCACTTGACTGCTAACTGTATAACCTTGATTTCCGAACAATTCCTCATGCAATTTTTGAACATTACTTTCTAGAGTAACAGGAACACCATACCATTTATCCAAAGTGATTCCCTTTACCTCATAAGGCCATCCTATACTTGATACCACATTATATTGTGTTACACTTGGAATCATAGATACAATTTCATTTGAAGTAATATTAGTATATACCTTTGGAAGTAATATGTCTGTCAAACTATTCAATTTTCCTACACCTAGAGTCTTTATTTTCTTGAATCCTGCATCTAATACTGTTCTCATTCTTTCAGTCCTTTTATAATCTCCACCTGCCAATTTACGGATTCTTGCATAAGCTAAGGCTTGTCCACCATTCAAATTATGTTGTCCTGCACCAGAAATTTTAGCACATGTCTTCCCAGTTTGTTTAGCCAAAGAGTCAATATTTTTATTTATTTCAGTAACTTCTTCAGATGTTATATTTACGTTAACTCCTCCAATTTCATCAATAATTTCTATTACCGCATCAAAATTTACTGCAACAAATTCAGAAATATTTAGGTCAAAGTTTTTGTTTATAGTATTAATCGCAAGTTCTGGTCCACCATATGCATAAGCATGTGTAATTTTATCATAACCATATCCATCAATATATGCATATGTATCTCTATATATAGATGTCAGTTTAACCTCTTTAGTGTCCTGATTTATACTAGCTACAATAATACAATCGCTTCTCGTATTGTCATATGTATCTGCTCTAGCATCTACACCGAATAGTACTATATTTCTATATCCTTTCAGCTGTTCATAAACTCCTTCATTTATTTCTATATTTTCTAATTTTACATAGTTTAACTTTGATAATTTGCTATACCCTAACCAAGTTATCACTCCAACAATTATTAATAAAATAATTAGTATTACTAATAAAACTTTCAAAAAAGTTCTTAATTTACTTTTGTTTTGCTTTTTCTTATCTTTACTTTTGTGTACTTTTTTTCCCATATATATGTTCCTTCCTCTTTTTATTTAATAAATTCCATATAATTAACATTTATTTTTTGATTGTTGATTTATATTTCTTTATTGATTCGTCAATATCACCATCAAATATTATCTCACCATTTTTCATAACCATTCCTCTCTTGCAAAACTCGCTTGCGATATTTGTTGAATGAGTTACAAACAATAAAGTAACATTCTCATTATTTATTATATCATTAATCTTTTTTATACATTTATTTTTAAATTCTTCATCTCCAACACTAAGTGCTTCATCAACTATAAGTATTTCAGGTTTTATATTTACATTAATAGAAAAGCCAAGTCTTGCTTTCATACCACTGGAATACGTTCTTACAGGTTGATCTATGTATTCCTCAAGTTCTGCAAACTCTACAATTTCTTGCTCAACTTCTTTTACTTCTGAATCTCTTAATCCTAAAATTTGACCTTTCAAATAAATATTTTCTCTACCTGTAAATTCAGGGTCAAATCCTGAAGTCAATTCCAGTAAAGCACTTACTCTTCCTTTAATTTCTATTTCACCCTTAGTTGGAAATGTAACACCTGTAATCATCTTTAACAAAGTTGACTTTCCTGCTCCATTTTTTCCAAATATAGCTACAGATTCACCTTTTTTTATGGAAAATGAAACATTATTAACGGCTTTTTTTTCAGTGTGCTTTATTTTTTTATCAAAAAGTGCAATTAGTCTTTTTTTTTCATTTTTATATAATTTATAAACTTTACTTACATTTTTGAATTCAATAACCTTTTCCTCCATATTTGCTCCTTTATACTATAATACATCTGGAATTTCTTTACGTAATTTTCTATATGACCACAATGCCAAAATTAACATTACTGTTATAAATATAACTACATATCCTATTCTCTTAGGCTGTTCCCAAAACCAGATTTTATTAATAAAACAATTTCTATATCCATTTACTATGAATGTAACTGGATTCAAATTTAAAAATTTCCTAAGCCATGGTATTGTAACTGTATCTGCATTCCAAATTATTCCTGAAAGCCAAAACACTGCCGTAACTAGCGATTTCACTAAGTTTAGAAAGTCTTTACTTATTGCAGCTAACAAAGAAGCGAATAAAGCCCATAGATTAAAGAATATAAACATTATAAACATATAGAATGGTAATTGTAATAAGTATATATCTGGCTTAAATCCAAAAAGCATAAAAATACCAATTACAATCAACAATAAAATAAGATGCACTATAAATTTCGAAATGTTTACAAATGTTGGAATCGTAGAAATTGGGAATTTCATTTTAGTAACTAAGTAACTGTATTTTCTTATTGAATTTGCTCCTGTTGTAATCATTTCGCTCATATAGAACCATGGAACTACACCTGCTATCAACCATAAGAAAAATGGGTATTGACCTACATCTTTTGCCATTCTTAATCCTATTGCGAAGGCAAACCAATATACTAATATTGTTACAGTAGGCTTTATAATAGCCCAACTCCATCCAAATGCAGCTCCCCTATATGTTTTAGTTAAATCAGCTTTTGCTAATTTTACTATTTGATGTTTGTATTCTATATGTTCTTTTATTATATTTATAAAGTTTTGCATTTCATTCTCCATTCATTATTAAGTTTTTGTAGTAATACTTTTGGTTTTATAATTCCTTTGATAATATTACTATATAAACTATTTTTTGACAAGTTTTACTAAAAAAATAATTTATTCATTTATCATTTTGTTCTTATTTTATATAATCCCCAAATCCAGCAATTCTTGATAAATCCTATCAATATTTTTTCCATCAGAAAATTCATTTATTGTCTCATACATTTCTTCAAACTCTTTCGTTCTAATTATATCTAAATCGATTTTACCATCATTAATAGCATATTTAATTAACATCTCAAGTTCCTGTATAGAAAAAGTCCTATATCCTATATATTCATCATCATTAGGAACTAATTTACCATTTTCTTCTTCAAATTTTTGTAAATCAGGTTGAAAAAAGACTACGCCTGCCCCCTGATAAAACGCATTATAACAAACAGAAGAATAGTCTGTTATCAATATCTTAGTTTTCTTTAAAATATCAGATATCTTTCCTTGCCACACGCTTTCCTTCATATTTGTAGTGTTTAGTAATTCAAGCACTTTTGGATGTGGTACAATATTAATCTTTTCTTTATCTATATATTTTTCAAGCATATTGTAAATTTCTACAGTATATTGATAGTAAGTAGACTCTTCAAAGTTATACAATTGTTCTTCATATGGTTTCCACGTTAACATTATTGTTACAATATCTTCTGAGTCTTTATCGATATGTTTATAATCTATTTTACTAAATATAGGAAGTCCTGTTTTCAGTACTTGCTTTTCATTCACTTTCAACATTTCAACTATTGCATCTTTTTCTTTTTCGCTACCTGCAACAATCCAACTTACTTCTCCTTCTTTACCATTATTAAATGTAGAATTCTTTCCTTGACATTTCAAATATGTAACACCATGTTGTAAAAAAATAAACTTTTTATCTGCAAAAGCCCTTCTTAATATACCATTGTTAGATCTTATAATGTTAAGATGAGATGGTGACTCTGTTGCTATACAGTTAGTTGCATTGTATATTACCCAATAATACTTAAATGAATATTTTTTTACTACGCCTGGATTGCCTTTTATTATTTTATAATCATCTGCATTTTCATCTATTATAAAATAATTTTTTGTATTTTTATGGGTCTGAAACAATAAGAACAAATCATATGCACCCTCTTCAGCCTTTGACGAAAATTTTTCATAGAAAAGATTAATTTTTCTATTTCTAAATTTCATACATATTTTTCCAAGATAATACATTATATTTGATACGAACTTACTTTCTAAAATCTTAAATTTTAATGTATCTTCTATTGGTTCTTTTAATCTTTTTACAAATATAAGATTCCCATTGGAGGTTCTTCTCATATGAATTGCAAATTCATTAACATATGTACCCTTCATAGGACTATAATAATATCTTTTATTTATTCCTTTTTTCTTTTTTGCAATTTTATAGTTTATTTCATTTCCATCTATATTTACGGAAAATCTGACTGTACCATTTATAGTAGATTGATCACTTATTATATCTTCCGTATTGAAGTTAAATTTATAGATATTACCATCTCTTATAGCTTTGAATTTTGAAGGTTTTTTTGTGTATTCTCTCAGCTTACATGGAATACCTAATTCTCCATCTAAATAAAATTTTAATTCTTCGTACTCAATATGATATTTATTTACCATATATGCAAGTACCTTTATTTTTACCCTCTTTTTATTTATAGATAATCCCAATAATTTATACCTTATTTTCAAAAACTCTTTGTATGCCTTGTCTTCAGTCCATTTGTAATATGCATATTTTATTTTGGCTCCTTCTGAGTACACAAAAACCACGTATTGTTTCTTTTGTATTGTTTGTTCTTCTATCCCTTCATCATTTTCATCACTCTCATCATTTTCATCATTCTTTACATTATTCTCATTTACCTCAGAATGCATATAATCAATTTCTTTTTCTTCATTATATTCGGTATTATCTTCTTCGCCATCATAGCTGTTATTTTCTTCTTCTGTTAAAGGATCTACCCCTTGTATAAATAGAACTTTATTTTTATCTTCATCATTCGTTATTTTTATAAGAGATTTATATCTTTTACCAAGTTTAAGTGAATCTATATCAATTTCTTCAATATTTTTATCACTATATCTTGCTGTATTTTTTCTAATAATTAATTTTCTTCCAACCAATTCAACATCTATCTTACTCAATTTTATTCTCTCCTTTATATCCAGTATACGCATATTTAAATTGTGTCAACTACTATATGTTTAATATTCTTTTATTCTATTGTCTCTGCAACCAACACTTTCTATCATTTTATTAGTAATTTTTTCATATTTAATTATTTTCTTTACTAATTCAATTATAATTGATATGCCTATCGACATAAGTAACAGCATTATTCCTATTTTTACAAAATTTCCAAATGAATATATGAAATCCGATAAATAATAACTCCTTAAAAATTCATGTATCAAGAAAATATTCATAGAATGCTTTCCGAGGAATTCTAGTATATGTTTTATTATAGGTATATCAATGATAAACTCGTAAAAATAACACATCATAAAAATCGGTATAACAGCATACCTTATTTCCCAGAATTTATCTTTTGGTAACTTCATACACACTATATATAGAATTATAAACAAACCTGTTTCTATAACAAATTTTAGAGCTTTGCTTACATATTTATTTTTATTTATTTTCAGATTAGCTACTTTTACCATTAAATTGTTTTCTCCAAATATTATTCCCAATAATAACATTGGCAAAAAAGATATATAACTACTATTTACATAATTCCATCCTATAATTCTTGGAACAAAAAAAACAAAAGCCATTACTAAAAAATAACCATATTTTTTAAATAACTTAATAAATAATGGTACTGAAAATACATAAGCTATGGCTATACTCATATACCACCATGCCGAGTTAAATGATGCTGTTCCTACTATATTGCTAATTCCAATAAAATCAAGCATCATTTGAACAATACCATATATAATATTCTTCTTAAAATAAACCGTTTGTACTCGACCATTTATAATTTGGCATATTATCCATGATAGAATTACTATTATACAATATCCCGATAATAATTTTATTAATCTTTTTTTGACCCAGTCTGATAGTTCTTTTTTTGACCATTTATATTCAGAATTTAATTTTTTTAAAGAAAGTGCCAATCCATATCCTGTTATAAATACAAAAATGCTAACACATATCTTAAAAAAAAACGATACATCAACCACCAGATCTTGGTTCAACGGGTAAAAAGAAACTTTGTAATTTGCAAATAGTTTCTGTGTTCTAAAACAATGGTGAAACATCATCATTATTATTGCTATGCCCTTTAAAGATAGTGTATTATACTTACTAAATTCTTTTTTCTCCATTTTCTAACATTCCTATTCTTCTTTTATTATTTCATATTATTTTAAACAACTATATCTTGCTTATCATTTTGTCCTAATACATCTTCTTCCATCATTCTAACATACTCTTCAACATGTCCTCTAAACTTCGTAGAAGATAGCCCTTCCATCTTAGGTAAAAATACAACATCACAATACTGTTTCAAGTATTCAAATTTATCGCTGCCTTTCCAATCATCTCCCATTACTAATACATCAATTCCCATATTCTTAATATCATTTACCTTTTGATTCCAATCCGTCTCAGGTATTACTTTATCTACATATCTTATTGACTTTACCATTTCTTTTCTATACTCATATGGCAAAAATGATGTTTTATGTTTTATTGAATTAAACTCGTCTGTAGAAACTCCTACTATTAATTCATCTCCCAATTTCTTCGCTTCTTTTAATAAATAAATATGCCCTGGATGTAATAAATCAAAAGTCCCATAAGTTAATACTTTTTTCATTTTTTTCCTCCTATTTTTACTTTTTAAATATCTTATTTATTACTCTTAAAGTTGCATCTTTGTCATCTAAATAATTAAACTTTTTATTGAATTTTTCATATTTTTCACTATAAGTTTTTGATATTTCTTCAATATTTTGCAAATTTTTTTCCAATTCATCTTGAGTTTCTGCAATTGGTCCTGGTAGCTCATCCAAATCCAAATAAAAATCTCTTAGATTTTCTTTATAATCATTTAAATCATACATATAAAATATCATTGGCCTTTTCAAATTGGCAAAATCAAAAAATACGCTTGAATAATCCGTCATAATTACATCACTAATAATGTACATTTCATTTATATCATCAAACTTACCGTTTATATTATACACAAAACCTTCATATTTTGACAAGTCTATTGAATTAGCGACAAAATAATGTGTACTAAATAAGATAACATACTTGTCTGAAAATTTTTCTTTTAAGCTATCAAAATCTATTCCTATATTATATGTATACCCTAACCCTGATGTATGCTGATTGTCCCTAAATGTTGGTAAATACATAATAACTTTTTTGTCTTTTGGAATATTCAATTTTTCCTTGATTTTTTTTACGTCATCATCTGTATATGTAAATAGCAATTCATTTCTAGGATAACCTTCTTCAATTATTATATCTTTTTTTCCTAACTTTTCCAAATTAAATGCTGATATAAATTTTTCACTGGCGAATTTAGAAGGTGATATAAAATAGTCAAATCTTGATGCATCTTTATCATTTCTTTTTCTAATTTCTTCTACAGTATTAAGAACACTACCTGTTGCTTTTATATCATATCTTAATCTTTTTAATGGAGTACCGTGCCAACATTGTACATAAATTTGATTTTTCTTTTTCTTGATATGCTCACCCATAATTGAATTCACAATCCAATATTTGCTACTAGCACAATATTTGTAATACTCTTTTGAACAATGTTTAACAATTTTTAATCCATCGCAATTTTTCACCTCATGCTTTGATGGATCTTTAAATGACCATACAAATGTATAATCTTTAAATTGTGGCATTGTTATTAACTTTTCATAGATATATTTAGGGCTACATGAATAGTTTCTTCCGCCAAATACTTCAAATAGTATAGTTTTATCATCTACCTTATTTGTCAAATAAAATATTTTATAATAACAGCATCTTTTAATATATACTATTTTTCTTATTATTTTCCTAAAAAAAACATTTTCTTTAGATATATCTATTACAAACTTTTTTATCTTATCCTTCATAATATTTGCTTTTCCTCCAATATAATATGATTTTTATTTATCATACTATTTAATTTACTATACAGTTACTTTACTATCCCTAAAGGTTTTTTCTAATTCTGTCAAATTTATTATTTCTTTTTTATCTACATTTCTTAATATCAATTCACATATAAGATCAGTACTTGTACCTTTTAAATTTGATACGTATTTTTCTTTAAATCTTTGTAAATTTTCCATATCATAATCGCCTTGTTCTATCACTTTTACTAAGTCTTTGATGTTTTTAGAAGTATATTCTGGAAATTCCTTGAATAAATTAACATTCAATCCATTTTCTTTTTCATATTGTTCTATGTCATATACATAAAATAATAACTTTGCATTTACAATTGATGCCTCTACAGAAAGAGCTGAATAATCTGTAATTACATAGTCTGATACCCCTATTAGGTTTTTATAAGGAATATCAGAACAATCAATTACTTTTGAACATTTCTCTTTATTTGAATCTCTGTCGTGATATGTAACAATTAAATTATATTTTTCTAAATCTATATTGTCAATTACCTCCTTTATATTATCTCTTCCATCTTTTCTAAATGTTGGAGAATACAGTATATTAGTTTTATTTCTTAATTCTGGATGTTTTAGATATATTTTTTCTTTTGCTTCTTTATTATCTTTTAATAAATAATCTATATATGGTGTACCTATAGATGTCACCTTTTCTATGGGTACGTTAAACGCTTGTGAAAAATATTTTTTCATTTCATCTGAACCCGAAATCACATAATCATAATTTTTATGCATATTCATTATTTTAGCCATCTTAGGATTTATACCATCTTTATATCCTACAGATTGATACCCAAATTTCTTTATTGCTGCTAAAGCATGCCACAATTGTATAATAGTTGTATTCTTTTTATGTTTTAATACACTTATTGGGATGTTATATCCATCAACAATAACAACTCTTGATTCTGCAATATAACACATTTGCTTATGAAGACTAACAAAATAATTAAATACACCTTTTATTTGCTTTAACAACTTTGTTATTATAATAAAAATATTAGCATATTTTTGTTCGTCTCTTAATGTTTCATTTAATTCTTTATCAACTTTTTGACATATAACTTTTATTTTTATATTTTTATCTTTTTTCTTTAATTCATGTATAATCCATTTATAGTTTAACGATATTTTACTATATTGTCTAGTCAAGAAAAATACTTGTCTATCTTGTTTTGTGAATATTTTTATAAAACTATAAACAACTGTTAAATACATTCTAAATATGTATAATATTATTGTCAAGATATTCTCCTCCAAACATAGTCACATTTGTTACATTATAAACCTTTTTATATTTTTTTTCAACATTTTTACACAAAATACGTTATAACATTGTCATTTTATTAAAAACAGAGTTCTTCCATAATATTGACTTTTTTTATAAAACAGCGTATAATAGAACTATGTAAACCATCCGCATAGCAAATGAAAAGTTCATTTGCCACATATTTTATGAAAGGAGTATTCACTTATGGAAACATCCGCAGTT
>CANRGM010000039.1 GCA_947630155.1 uncultured Clostridia bacterium | reverse complement strand
ATGGAAAATTTAATGTTGAATGAAACACCAGTTAGGACTTCTAAAAATTTTAATATTAATAATATAAAACTTGAAAATATTGAGATTCCTGATAAGTTAGAGAAGTTTACCAATGTTACAATTTCAGAAATAGGATCTAAAATTAAAGTAGGTTCAAATGTAGACCAAGTTAATTTGACATATGGTTTAGGTGAGTTTTTTACAAATCAAGTTAATGACAAATCAAATTATAAAACTAAAATTGTTGTAGATAGTAAAACTGATAAAGAAGTTAAAATTAACTTCAACTTTAATGCTGACAATGAGAACCTTATAGAAAACATTGAACTATTTGCAAATGAAGATACAAAATCATCTATAATACTAAAATACGAATCAGATGAAAATGTTGAAGCATATCACAATGGTGTAATAAGAAGCTTTGCAAAAAAGAATAGTACACTTAATGTGATAATATTAAATTTATTAAATGAATCATCAAATAATTTTATGAGTATAGAAAATTGCCTAGAAGAAAATTCCAAAATAAATTATTATATTTTCGATTTTGGAGGGAAAAATAGTATTACAAACTATTATTCAAATATCATAGGAGAAAATGCAAATAATCAACTAAACACAATATATATTGGAAGAAATAGTCAACTATTTGACCTAAATTATATAGGTGAACTTCGCGGGGAAAAATCCAACATAGATATTGAAGTGCAGGGAACACTAACAGATAAATCCACAAAACATTTTAAAGGAACAATTGATTTTAAGAAAGGTTGTAAAAAAGCAACAGGAAATGAAAATGAAAATTGTATGTTGTTATCTGAGCAATCAAAATCTTTAGCATTACCAATGCTTTTATGTTCTGAAGAAGATGTTGAAGGAAATCATAGTAGTAGTGCAGGAAAAATTGATGAAAAAGAATTGTTTTATATTATGAGTAGGGGATTTGATGTTAAGGAAGCTATGAAACTTATTATAAAGGCAAAATTCAATAAAATTCTAGACAACATAAAAAACGAAGAATTGAAACAACAGATATTAGATGAAATTGATATTAGGTTGGAATAATAGAAATTAATGTGACCTTTATATAAAAAAGTCCTCCTGCTAAGCAGGAGGAGCGAGTTCATTTGCTGCTTGTTATCCTAATGTATTCATCAACAATGATGACATAAATCAGGATAACAATGGCAAACGAATTTACGACGATTAACGGTACAGACAGTACTCCGATTAGTCGGAGAAAAGCTCTATCCCATTGGAGCTCTGTAATAACCGCCTTTTTCGAACTACTTTTACTGCCCAAAGCGTTATCAATTGTTATCGCTATAAACAGTATAAGCAATTGAGAGGGGTTTATTGAAACCCCTGCGAGGGAAATGATGGCTACCAGCCTTAAAATGGCCCGTACCACTTTGATAAATTTGGTATACATTTTGTTGTCTCTCCCTTCTAATATTTATGTATACATATATATTATACATGAAAATAACAAAAAAGTCAATAAAATACATCTATATAGTTAAGTAATATCAGTTTCAAATGATTAAAATAATGTAAGGTTTAATAAAAAAGGAGGAAAAATAATGACTCAAGAAGAACTAATAAAAGATTTTCCAATTATACAAAATAGACAAATAACATATTTAGATAATGGTGCAACTACACAAAAACCAATACAAGTATTAAATGCAATAAATGAATATTACAAAAAACATAATGCAAATCCTCATAGA
Organism: uncultured Clostridia bacterium; assembly: GCA_947630155.1. Classification (GTDB taxonomy): domain Bacteria; phylum Bacillota; class Clostridia; order TANB77; family CAG-508; genus CAG-492. Next base: position 8,318 of record CANRGM010000039.1, on the reverse strand, counting down.
GGTGCATATTCATTAAGTATTGAAGCTACAGAAAGATATGAAAATACCAGAGATAAAATTGCGAATTTTATAAATGCTAAAAGCAGAGAGGAAATCATATTTTCTAAAAATGCTACAGAAAGTATCAATATGATTGCATATTCATATGGAATAGAAAATTTATCAGAAAAAGATGAAATAGTAATTTCTATAATGGAGCATCATTCAAACCTAGTTCCATGGCAAAAAGTTGCTAAAGTTACAGGTGCAAAATTAAATTATATGTATATAAATGATCAATTTGAATTATCTGAAGAAGAAATTGAAAACAAAATTACAGATAATACAAAAATAGTAGGAATAACACATGTATCAAATGTTTTGGGCACAATAAATAATGTAGAAAAAATAATAAAATATGCCCATAAAAAAGGAGCTATAGTTATAGTTGATGCTTCACAAAGCATACCTCACATGAAAATTGATGTTCAAAAATTAGATTCTGATTTCCTAGTGTTTTCAGGTCATAAAATGCTGGCTCCTTTAGGAATAGGTGTGTTATACGGAAAAAAAGAATTATTAAACAAAATGCAGCCGTTTCTAATGGGCGGAGATATGATAGAATATGTATATGAACAAAACACGACATTTGCACCATTACCTAATAAATTTGAAGCTGGAACCCAAAACATAGAAGGAGTAATCGGCTTGGGTGCTGCAATTGACTATATTGAAAAAATAGGATATGAAAACATAAAAAAATATGAAGATGAAGTTGTTTTATATGCTAGAAATAAATTATCAGAATTAGAATTTATTAATATGTATATTACGCCAAACAAAGAAAAACATTCTAGTGTGATTTCTTTCAATATTAGGGGTGTTCATCCACATGATGTAGCAAGTATTCTAGATAGTTACGGAGTGTGTGTTCGCTCTGGAAATCATTGTGCACAACCACTTATGAGATTTCTAGGTATTGATTCTACATGCAGAGCTAGTTTTTATTTTTACAATACTAAGGAAGATGTGGATAGGCTTGTGGAAGCCTTGAAAAAAGCATATGAAATGTTTAAAAAATATATTTCTATAAAAAAAGGAGAATAAAGTGGAAGATTTAACAGATGTTTATAATGAACTAATAATGGAACATAGCATGAATTCTTATAATAAAAAGAATCTAGAAAATGCTGATTTTTGTGAACTAGGGCACAATCCAAATTGTGGAGATGAAATAACCCTAGAGATAAAATTAAATGGTGATATAATTGAAGACATGGCTTTTAATGGTCACGGATGTGCTATTTCTCAAGCATCTACATCAATAATGATAGATACATTAAAAGGAAAAACTGTTGATGAGGCAAAGAAAATTGTAAAAACATTTATTGAAATGATAAAAAGGGAGACAACAGATGAAGAAGAATTAAAGAAATTAGAGGATGCGATAGCTTTTAAAAACGTATCTAATATGCCGGCTAGAGTTAAATGTGCATTACTTGCATGGCATACTTTAGAAAATATTTTTGAAAAAATGTAATTTAGAAAAATTTTAAAATACAAATATATTCAAATACGTAGTGAGGAAAAGGCAAGAAGGGAATGATATTAAATATGGAAAATAAGAAGGTATTATTAGGAATGAGTGGTGGTGTAGATAGTAGTGTGTCTGCATTATTGCTTAAACAACAAGGATATGAAGTAATTGGTGCCACATTAGAACTATTTGCTGGGAGTAGTTGTTGTAACATAAATACTTACATTGATGCTAAAAGTGTTTGTAATTCTATAGGAATACCACATTTTACATATGATTATAAAAATGAATTTAAAAAATATGTCATAGATGATTTTATTAATTGTTATGCAAATTGTAAAACTCCAAATCCTTGTATTGAATGTAATAAATATATGAAATTTGGACTGATGTATGAAAAAGCTAAAGAACTAGGTTGCAATTATATAGCAACAGGTCATTATGCTAAAACAGAATACAACGAAGAATATGGAAGATGGGTACTGAAAAAATCAAATGCAGGAAATAAAGATCAAAGCTATGTTTTATGGAACATTCCTAAAAATTTGATTGAACATGTATTATTTCCATTAAGTGAATTTGAAAGTAAAGATGAAATAAGAAAGATTGCCAGGGACAATAATTTAAAAGTGGCTAATAAACCGGATAGTGAAGATATATGCTTTATACCTGATGGTAATTATAAAAAATTCTTAGAAAATAACTCTGATATAAAACCAAAGCAGGGCAATATAGTTAATTCTAAAGGAGAAGTTTTAGGAAAACATAATGGATTATATAATTATACTATTGGTCAAAGAAAAGGTCTTGGAATTTCATATCCAGTTCCACTTTTTGTTTTAGGATTTAATGAATCAAGGAATGAAGTTATAGTTGGCGAGGAAAATGAACTATATAAAAAAGAAATTCTGGTTGGAGATATTAATTTACTACTTGTAGATAAAATTATAGAACCAATAGAAGTGGATGTAAAAACAAGATATTCAACAAAAGTTGCTAAAGCAAAAATTACTCAAGAAAACGACAAAATAAAAGTAATATTTGACGAGCCACAAAGAGCTATTACTCCGGGTCAATCAGCTGTATTTTATGTTGATGACATTGTATTAGGTGGAGGAAAAATTTTATGAAATTTCAACACCCAAAATTTCTCAAGAAAACATTTGACAAAAATTGTAACTTAATAGATAATATGTATATATAAAAAGAGATAATTTTACACAAAAGAAAAATTAAGTAAAACACAAAGGAGGAAATGTAATAATGTATGTTTTTAACAAAATTACAGTTACACCACAATTACCAGAGAGAATCAAAGACTTATCTAAAATAGCCAATAATTTATGGTGGTCATGGAATACAGAATTTTTAAGATTATTTAAACAAATGGACATAGATTTATGGGAAAAAGTAGAAAAAAATCCAGTAAAATTCTTAAAATTAATTTCACAAGAAAAATTAAATGAAATTCTCCAAAATAATAGTTTTTTAAAGCAATATGATGAAATATTGCAGAATTTTAATAATTATATGAATAGTAAAAATACATGGTTTTCAAAAAAATATCCAAATAACAAGAAAGATTTAATAGCATATTTTTCAGCAGAATATGGGCTAGATGAAATTGTTCAAATTTATTCAGGAGGTTTGGGTATTTTATCAGGTGACCATTTAAAGTCAGCTAGTGATTTAGGAGTTCCACTAGTAGCTGTTGGTTTATTATATAAAAATGGGTATTTTCATCAAAAAATTAATGCCTATGGTGAGCAAGAAACAGAATATAGAAATCTAGATATTAGCTCTTTACCAATAAAAGAAGTAAGAAATGAAAAAAAAGAAGATATTTTAATTGAAGTAAAAATGCCAAAAGGAACTTTATATTTAAAGGTTTGGGAAGTAAATGTTGGTAGAGTTAATCTATATCTTATGGATTCTGATATTCAGAAAAACTCAGAAGAATATAGAAAAATTACATCTACATTATATGGAGGTAATCAGGAAACAAGAATTCAACAGGAAATTGTACTTGGTATGGCAGGCACAAAGTTATTAAAGGTATTAGGATTAAATCCAACAGTTTATCATATGAATGAAGGTCATTCATCTTTCTTGATTTTAGAATTAATAAATGAAATTATGCAGGAAAAACAAGTATCATTTAACATCGCTAAAGATATTGTATCTTCTAAAACAGTGTTTACAACACATACACCAGTTCCTGCTGGAAATGATATTTTTCCTACCAGTTTAATTGAAACATATTTTAATGGTTTATGGGATAAATTCGGAATTACTAAAGAAGAATTTCTAAAACTTGGAATGGCTCCAAACACAAAAGTAGAAAATGGCGGATTTAATATGGGTATTTTAGCATTAAAAGTTTCTGGTAAGAAAAATGGTGTTAGCAAATTACATGGGGCAGTTTCAAGAGAATTATTTGCTGAAGTGTGGCCAAATATTATAGCACATGAATCACCAATTACTTATGTTACAAATGGAATACATACATGTAGTTGGCTTGATCCAAATTTAAAAAAGTTATATAACAAATATTTAATCCCATTTTGGCAAGATATGATTTATGATGATAATGTATGGAAAAATATAAAAAACATACCAGATAAAGAATTATGGGATGCTCATATAGATAGAAAAAGAAAATTACTTGCATTAGTTAAAGATAATACAGCACAAAGATTAAAGAGAAATGGATACACATATGATGAAATTTCAAAAGTAGTTTCAGGTCTAAATCCAAATGCACTAACAATAGGATTTGCAAGACGTTTTGCTACATATAAAAGGGCTACTTTAATTTTTAGAGATTTGGAAAGAATTACTCAAATTTTAAATGATAGTGATAGGCCAGTTCAACTAATATTTGCAGGTAAAGCACACCCAGCTGACAAAGAAGGACATGAGTTAATAAAATTTATAAATGAAATATCAATGAAACCACAATTTAAGGGAAAAGTATTTTTCCTTGAAGATTACAGTATAGGAATGTCTAGATATTTGATAAGTGGTGTTGATGTTTGGTTAAATAATCCTAGAAGACCAATGGAAGCATCAGGCACAAGTGGTCAAAAAGCATCAGTAAATGGAGTTATTAACTTTAGTATTTTAGATGGTTGGTGGGCTGAAGGTTATAATTCAAATAATGGCTGGAAAATTGGTGTAAATTCTAATTACGATAATTACGAAATTCAAGATAATGATGATAGTGAAAGTATTTATAATACATTGGAAAAAAAGATAATTCCAAGTTATTATAATAAAAATGATAAGGGATACTCAGATTCATGGCTAAATATGATGAAAGAGTCAATCACTTCAACAGGAGGAAAATTCAGTACATCTAGAATGTTAGTTGATTATGTTGATAAGTTATATATGCCTTTATGTAATTTAACTAACAAATATTATACTAATTTGGAAAATGTTACTAAGTTCAATGAATGGAAAAAACAGGTTGTTGAAAGATTTGATAAGATTGTTATCACACAAGAAAATAATGTGGATAATGAGACCATTGATGCCGGTAAGATTATTAAAGTAAAGTGCAAAGTTAAGTTACCAAATATAAATCCGGATAATATTCAGGTTGAAGTGTATTATGGTCAAATTGAAGATAGTGGAATTGTTAGCAATGTAACTATAATTCCTATGCGTGTGAAAGAGGCTAATGAGGAGGAAAAAACTTATATATATGAAGCACAAGTTGAACTTACAACTGGTGGAGATTATGGATATACATTTAGAGTTATGCCAAAACATGAGATGATTTTGGATGCAGAGAATTTGAATTTAGTTAAGTGGATGGAGGCTTGAGAAACTCTGGGATTTGGGTGCTCGATTGAAAGAAATAAGAATTATGTAAAAGTAGAGTATTTATATTACATTTCGCAGGCTTGCTGGCTTGCCTCATCAAAAGGCAAATGGGACATTAAGTGATTTGAAAATTTAGATTACTTTGTGTCCTTTTTGCTATTTTTGACAAAAGTATTAATCATCAACAAAATTACTGCAAAAAATGTCGAAATTCCTTGTAAATATTACCAATAGATGATATAATAACAAATGGTGATTAAAAATATATGTAACTAAAATTTCAAGTTATATATATATTAGTAATAGGAGGAAGTAAAATGAAAAGAACAAAAATTGTATGTACCATAGGTCCAGCTACAATGGATAAAGAAGTATTAAAGAAAATGATGTTAGCAGGCATGAATGTTGGAAGATTCAATTTCTCACATGGTTCTTTTGAAGATCAAGAAAAATATTTTACACCATTTGTACAAGCAAGAGAAGAGTTAAATTTACCAATTGCAACTTTGTTAGATACCCAAGGACCAGAGATAAGAACAGGCAAATTAATAGAAAATCCAGTTGTATTAAAGGCAGAGGAAGAATTTGTTTTAGCTAATGATGAAATAATTGGGGATTCAACTAGAGTAAGTGTTACATATAAAGATTTATATAAAGATGTAAAAATAGGAACTACTATATTAATAGATGATGGAAAAATAGAATTAGAAGTCATTAAGATAGACGGAAAAGATGTAGTTTGTAAAGTTATGAATGGTGGGGAATTAGGAAATAGAAAAAGTATAAATATTCCAGGAACTCACATCAATTTACCGGCTTTAAAAGATAAAGATATAAAAGATTTAATATCAGGTTGTGAACACGATTTTGATTATATTGCAGCATCATTTATTAGATGTAAAGAAGATGTTTTAGCTATTCGTAAAGTATTAGATGATAATGGCGGAAAGAATATAAAAATAATTTCTAAGATAGAGAGTCAAGAAGGTATAAATAATTTTGATTCAATATTAGAAGTAACAGATGGAATTATGGTAGCACGTGGAGATATGGGTGTTGAAATACCAATGGAGCAAGTTCCGATTGTTCAAAAAGAAATGATAAAAAAATGTAATAAGGCAGGAAAAATAGTTATAACAGCAACTCAGATGTTGGAATCAATGACATCAAACCCAAGACCAACAAGAGCTGAAGTTTCAGATGTTGCAAATGCTGTATTTGATGTAACAGGAGCTATAATGCTTTCAGGAGAAAGCGCTATGGGTAAATATCCTGTACAATGCGTAGAAACAATGGCTAAAATAGCAGTAGCTACAGAAAATGATATAAACTATGAAAAAAGATTGGGACTAAGAGATACTGATTTTAATTATGTGAATTATGAATTCTATTTAGATCGTGCAATTTGTGTAACTGCAAAAAAATTAGATGCTAAAGGAATTTTCACATATACTGAAAAGGGAGATACACCAAAAGCACTTGCAGGATTTATGCCATGTTGTCCAATATTTGCTGTAACAAATAATGAGAAAACATATAGACAATTAGCTATAGTTAATAATGTTATTCCAATATTAGTAGAAAAAGGTTTAACAATAAAAGAAACTTTAACTAAAGGAATTGAGAAGGCTAAAGAAGTAAATTATGTTTCTACAGGAGATATAATAGCAGTAGCAGGAGGAGCAAATGTATTAGATGCTTATGAATCAAGTGATATTAATAGAACAATGGGTGGAATTGTTAGAATATAAAAATATAAAGAAAATGAGGTCGATTATATTATAATCGACCTCAAAAAATATTAGAGAAGATTGCATGCATCGATAATCCAACTTTCAACTGCCTCATTATTCATGTCTGGGTATCTTAATAGAATGACTTGCTTGAGTCGTGTAAAGTAGTAGTTCAACTCTTCTTTGGCTTCAAGTTTTTCCACTGTGCAGGATTCCGGTTTTTTAAGTTTCCTATAGAAGAAGAAATAGGCACGAAGATTCGGTTGAATATAAGGAATAAGGTCTTCTTTTCTGAAATATTCTTCTGGAATATAAAGAACCATACCATGGAAGATGTCCTTTAAAATATCAGCAACTTGCTGGTTTTTTACAGGCATTGCATCCCAAAGGTTAAAAAAGAATTCTTTAGAACTCTTTTGGGAATAGAGATATCCAGGAAGCTTACTTGTATTGCCCTGAATTTTTCTCTCTACTTTAAAGGCAATAAAAAGTTCGTTTTCATTCTTCAGTCCTCTGTAATACTCCAAAAAATCATGTTTCAAGGCTTCATCCCTTATAATTGTTTCAAAATCACATGTTCCAGATTTTGTGCAAATGTTTTTTCTTTTTTCGTACATATTCTTAATTTGTTCCCATTCATCTGTGATTAAATGCTTTGGAATCAAATTATAGCCTACATACCAATCAGGACTATTCCAAATCGCTTCTGCACATTCTTTAGTCATGTATTCTTTAAGATCTTCGTAGCTACTTTTGTCTTTGTAGTACCGAATATAGTTTAACCAAAAATAAGGTTTTGCTATTTCTGTAGAAGAACACCAATATGTTCCTACAAGAATCCATGTATTAGAATTTTTAGATACAATTGGTGATATGTCTGAATGGATTTTGTCCATTACTTCGCCATTACCTGCACTTCGTGAGTTATAGAAGTCCTCTGCAGTGAGCAAATTTTTAGGAATAAATTCATAGAATTTTACTCGGTCAATTTTGGCGACGAAATCAGAAGTAAATACTGTATTTGGAATCTTATAGATAAGTTTCGGATCTTCTTTAAGTAGGGGAACCCAAAAATCTGGATTATGCAAAATTGACGGTGGCACCATTTCCAAACCAAAACAAGTGTCCTTGTCTGCGCTCAGATAATGCCGCTTAACTATGTCAACAGCTCCATTGATGTCGTTGGAATCAAAATGTATTTTGGTTTCCATAATCAAATCTCCTTTATAATATTTTTT
>CANRGM010000038.1 GCA_947630155.1 uncultured Clostridia bacterium | reverse complement strand
GGTAATAAACATGTGGCAAATATGGTTAATACTAGCAATACTATTTTTTATCTTGGAAATGATGGGACCTGGTTTCCTAATCTTTTGGGTAGGAGTTGGAGCACTAATAACAACAGTAGTCAGTCTCTTTGTTGATAGCATTGTTATACAAATAGGAATATTTGTAATCTCATCAACACTATTATTATTTTGCACAAGACCTTTTGTAAAAAAATTTACGAAAGAAGATACAACAATTACTAATGCAAACTCAATTATTGGTAAAACAGGTATTGTAACTAAGGAAATTAATTCAATGAAAGGAATTGGCCAAATAAAAGTTAATGGCGAAGTTTGGTCAGCAAAATGTTCTAAAGAGGGCATTATTGAAGAAGGCGAAAAAGTCACTATTCTTGACATAAATGGTGTAAAAGCAATAGTTGAAAAAGCAAAAGAAGAAGCTACATTGTAGAAAAGATTATTCTATTTTTTATATTTAAGGAGGTAATTAATATGACAGGAACTACAGTATTTTTTATAATTTTACTTATATTAGTTTTAATAATTGGATTCAAAACTATTAAAGTAGTAAAACAGTCAGAAGTTTACATTATTGAAAGATTAGGTAAATTTCATAAAGTTGCAGATGCAGGTTTAACCATAATCGTACCATTTATAGATCATGTAAGATCAATAGTTAGCTTAAAACAACAAACAATGGATATTCCACCACAAGGAGTTATCACACATGATAACGTTACAATCACAATAGACACAGTTGTGTTCTATAAAATAACAGATCCAGCAAAAGCAGTTTATGAAATTCAATCATTAAAGAAAGGTATTGAATACTTAGCTATTACAACAATTCGTGATATCGTCGGTAAAATGGACTTAGATGAAACATTCAGTTCTCGTGATAATATCAATGATCAATTAAGAGTTATCTTAGATGAAGCTACAGATCAATGGGGATGCAAAATAGACAGAGTTGAAATCAAAGATATTACTCCACCAGCTGATATTCGTGATGCAATGGAAAAACAAATGAATGCAGAACGTAATAAAAGAGCTCAAATTCTTCAAGCAGAAGGTGAAAGACAATCAGCTATCACACTTGCTGAAGGTAAGAAAGAAGCTGCTATCCTAGCTGCTGAAGCTGATAGAGAAGCTGCTATAAGAAGAGCTGCCGGTGAAGCAGAAGCTATTAAACAAGTTGCTGAAGCTAAAGCACAAGAAATTTCAATGATTTATGAAGCAATGATGGAATCAGATCCAAATGATAAATTAGTTCAATTAAAATCTTTAGAAACATTAAAAGAAGTTGCTAATGGAGAAGCTAATAAGGTATTTATTCCTTTTGATGCAACATCTGCTTTAAGTAGTTTAGGTGCTATTAAAGAAGTTTTAAAAGATGAAAAAAAATAATTTCAAAATAAAAAAGCGGTTAAACCGCTTTTTTATTTTTCTACATATTATATTTTTCTCTCTTGACATATGATGTATGTAACAACTCATGAGCCTTATGACTTCCTGGCTCTTCTAAATAATCTTCATATATTTTCTTAAGAACAGGATTTTCATGTGATTTTCTAATTACAGATTTCTCATCTATATCATACAAACAATCTGCCCTTAACTTTCTTATATCAATAGTTGCACGTTCTTTAGATGAACGTATTGGTTGGCCACCACCCATAATGCATCCACCAGGGCATGCCATTATTTCAACAAATTGATAATCTGCCTTTCCGTTTTTTATCTCATCCATTATTATTTGTGCATTACCCAAACCATGTGCAACAACAGCCTTTACTTCTTTATCTCCCATTTTAACAACAGCTCTTTTTATTCCCTGTTCTCCACGAATCTCTTCAAAATTAACATTTCTAAGAGTTTTACCAGTTATCCTTTCTGCTGCTGTTCTAAGTGCTGCTTCCATAACACCACCAGTTGTACCAAAAATTGCACCAGCACCTGTTGCTTCTCCCATAGGATCATCAAATTTTGAATCATCAAGCTTTATAAAATCAATTCCTGCTTGTTTAATCATTCTTGCAAGTTCTCTAGTTGTTATTACATAATCAACATCTTTTACATTATTTACATTCATTTCTTCACGATTAGCCTCAAACTTTTTTGCAATGCAAGGCATTACAGACACTACACAAATTTTTTCTGGATCAACATTTATTTTTTCAGAATAATAAGATTTAATCAATGCTCCAAACATTTGATGTGGTGATTTACAACTTGAAAGATGTTCTAATTGTTCATTATAATTCATTTCAATATATTTTACCCAACCAGGACTACAAGATGTAATCATAGGAAGAACACCATTATTATTTAATCTATCTATTAGTTCATTAGCCTCTTCAACTATTGTAAAATCAGCACCTGTATTAGTATCAAAAACTTTGTCAAATCCTATTCTCTTTAATGCTGTTACCATTTTCCCTGTAACATTAGTACCTATAGGAAATCCAAACTCTTCACCTAAAGCTGCTCTTACAGCTGGAGCTGTTTGAACTACAACAAATTTATCATCATCCTTAATTTGTTTCCAAACATCTTTAGTATTATCTTTTTCCCTTAATGCACCAGTAGGACATGACATAATACATTGCCCACAATTAGTACAATTCACATCATTTAAACTTCTATTTTCCACAGTTGATACACAAGAATTAAAACCTCTATTAGCAACATCAATTGCCCCAATCTTTTGAACCTTCTTACAAGTTGCAACACACCTTCTACATAAAACACACTTATTAAAATCACGCACAATTGAAGGAGACTCTAAATCTTTTTTATGTTCACACAATTCCCCACTATACTCAACATCCTGTAAATTATACTTCTGAGCCAATTTTTGCAACTCACAATTTCCATTTCTAACACAAGTCAAACAATCTTTGTGATGATTAGATAAAATCAAATCAAGCACAACCTCTCTAGCCTCAGTAACGTCTTTAGAATTAGTCTTAACAACCATTCCCTCTTCAACCTTTTGTATACAAGAAGTAGCAAAGCCCTTTCTTCCCGCTACTTCAACAATACACATCCTACAATCTCCAACTTCATTAATATCCTTCAAAAAGCACAAAGTAGGAATATCAATCCCAACTGTTCTTGCAGCCTCCAATATAGTTGTTCCCTCAGGCACTGAAACATTTAATCCATCTATTGTTAAATTTATCATATTACTCAATCCTTTCTTTTTAAGAAATTTTTAAATTTAGAACGTTTTTTATTTTGAAATAGCCTTAAATGGGCATTTTTCCGCACAAGCCCCACACTTAATACATTTTTTCTCATCAATAACATGAGGCTGTTTTACTTCCCCTGAAATTGCTCCCACAGGACAATTACGCTTACACAATCCACAACCTTTACACAAATCAGGATTAATATGATATTTAGCTAAAGCCTTACACTCTCCAGCAGGACAAGTCTTATTTCTAATATGTGCCAAATATTCTTCTCTAAAATATTTCAATGTACTTAAAACAGGATTTGGAGCTGTCTGACCTAGCCCACAAAGTGAAGCTTTCTTAATATTCAAAGCCAATTTCTCCAATTTTTCTAAATCTTCTTCTTCCCCATTTCCATCACAAATCTTTTGTAATATCTCAAGCATTCTCTTTGTTCCAATCCTACAAGGCGTGCATTTTCCGCATGACTCATCAACTGTAAACTCCAAATAAAACTTAGCTAAATTTACCATACATTTAGAATCATCCATAACAATAAGTCCACCTGAGCCCATCATTGAACCTATTGCTCCCAAAGATTCATAATCAATTGGAGTATCTAAATGTTCCTCTGGAATACATCCACCTGAAGGTCCTCCTGTCTGAGCTGCCTTGAACTTTCTACCATTTGGAATTCCTCCACCTATATCGAACACAATCTCTCTTAAAGTAGTTCCCATTGGAACCTCAACCAATCCTATATTATTTACATTGCCTCCTAATGCAAATACTTTTGTACCTTTTGATGTCTCTGTTCCAATATTCGAATACCACTCTGCCCCATTTAGAATAATTCCCGGAATATTAGCATATGTCTCAACATTATTTATTAATGTAGGTTTTCCCCATAAACCACTATTAGCAGGGAATGGAGGTTTTAATCTTGGCTGACCACGCCTTCCTTCAATTGACTCCAATAATGCTGTTTCCTCTCCACAAACAAAAGCTCCAGCACCTAAACGGATTTCCAAATCAAAATCAAAACCTGTATTCCAAATATTCTTACCTAAAATACCATATTCTTTTGCTTGATCAATAGCAATTTGAAATCTTCTAACAGCTATTGGATATTCAGCCCTAACATATATGTAACCTTTATTAGCTCCAACTGCAAAACCAGCAATCATCATAGCTTCTATAACTGAATGAGGTGTACCTTCAAGAATACTTCTATCCATAAATGCTCCTGGATCACCCTCATCAGCATTACATACAACATATTTTTGATCTCCTTCAGCCATTTTGGTAAAACTCCATTTTTTTCCTGTAGGAAATCCTGCTCCACCACGACCTCTTAAACCTGAATCTGAAACTATCTTTATTACTTCATCTGGATTTAACTCAAATAGACATTTTTCCAAAGCCTTATATCCATCAAAAGCTATGTACTCATCAATATTTTCAGGGTCAATCTTTCCACAATTATTTAAGGCTATTCTCTCTTGTTTTTTATAGAAATTTAACTCATCTAATTTCTTTACAACACTTTCATCTATATCTTTGCATAGTAATCTTTCAACAATTTTATTTTCTTTAATATGTATATTTATAATATCTTCAGCATCTTCCGGTTTTACTAGAGCATAAAAAACATCCTCTGGTCTCACAATTACAATTGGACCTTTTGCACATAACCCGAAACATCCAGTTTGAATTACTTTCACATTTGTAATATTATTTTCCTTAATTAATCTCTTTAAATTCTCAATTATAACAGGTGATTTTGAAGATGTACATCCAGTTCCACCACATACTAAAATATGTTTTTCCTGTGTATTTGCATTTTCATTAACTCGCAAATCTAAATCTGCTCTAACCTTTTTTCTTATTTCATCAATTTCTTCTAATGACTTCATACAGAACCTCCTTGATTTTCTTTATTTATTCAATCATTTTATCTTTCTTAAACCAATCAAATAATATTATTTTTCTGCAACACTATTTTCTTCTTCCCTAATTCTCTTAATTATACTTTCAACCATTTCTGGAGTAGCTTTACCATACACTTCATCATTAACAGTAAACACTGGCGCCAATCCACATGCTCCTACACATCTTGTAGCTTCTATTGAAAATAACCCATTCTCTGTAGTTTGACCCACATCTATTTTTAAAATTTCTTTAACCTTATCTAAAACTTTTTCTGACCCCTTAACAAAACACGCAGTTCCTAAACAAACAGCTATATTATATTTTCCCTTAGGTTTCAAAGTAAATCTAGAATAGAATGTTATTACACCATACACTTCTGCCATTGAAATACCTAAGTATTCTGATATTTCTTTTTGTGCTTCTGTTGAAATATAACCATATTTTTCTTGTACCTGATTCAAAATCTGTATCAAATTACTCTTATCTTTCTCATATTTTTTTAAAATTTCTTTCAATTCCAAATTTTCTTTAGAATTTCCACATTTGCATTCATTCATATACTTTTCCTCCTTGATTATAAATATATTTTTAAAATTATAATATAGTATCAATTTGAATTATATCACAAGACTTTTTTAATACAAACATTTTTCGACATTTTTATACAAGTTATTATTATTTACTCACAATTCACACACTTAAAATTTCCCCCTAAATCAACACATTCACTCGGAGAAATAAAATAATAAAAATAAAAATTTCTGAAAATGTTAACGCAGGGTCTTACAGTTTCTTGCAATACACTACTTGAGGGTGCGTGTCTCAAATCCATCGGAGCGGCTCAAGGGTGTATGCTTAGAAACTGTTAGACCCGAAGATTACGTTTTCAGAAATTTTTATTATTTTATTTCTCTCGGCAACATATTATAATACTAAAATCACAAGAATTTTAATCACCTAAACTGTAACATTATTTAAAGCAATTAAATTAAAATAGTCTTCTACAAAATTATAACTTTTACCAAAATAATATTATTATATCTTTAGCAGTGGGTTAAATTTTATGCAGTAGTTTCTGTAAAAATTCGACAACTAATGCTATAAATTTTTCAAAGGAGTTGATATAATGGCTTTAGATTTCGCAGTAATTGGACATAGATTAAAAAGAGCAAGACTTGATAAAAAAATGACACAAGAAAATTTAGCAGAACAACTAGAAGTTTCTGTAGCATTCTTAAGTAGAATTGAACGCGGACTATCACATATTAACTTAAAGAGACTAAGTCAAATTTGTAATATTTTAGGAGTATCAGAAGGTTACATTTTAAATGGTACAGCAAGTACTTCAGAACACTATTTAATTTCCGAATTTAACGAAATTTTAAGTAATTGTCCGGCAGATAAACAAAAATTAATTTACAAAATCGCAAAAACTATAATACAAGAAGATTAAAAAAATCTTATAAAATTTATTATTTTGTACATAATAAGTTTTATAAGATTTTTTATGGTTGAAATGCATTTTTAATTATAGTATAATCAGCTACGGAAAATATAATAACATATAATTTTAAGGAGGCTATTATTATGAATTTTAAACAATGGGATGGCTTTATAAAAGATGTGGACTGGACAGATGAAATAAATGTAAGAGATTTTATTCAAGCAAATTACACACCATATACAGATGACGCTTCTTTTTTAACAGGAGCCACTGAAAACACAAAAAAATTATGGAATGAAATACTTGAATTATATAAACTTGAGAATGAAAAAGGCGGAGTACTTGATGCTGATGTTTCAACTCCTTCAGCTGTTGATGCCTTTGAAGCAGGTTATATAGATAAAGATTTAGAGCAAATAGTTGGGCTTCAAACAGACAAGCCTTTAAAACGTGCAATTATGCCTAATGGCGGAATACGTATAGTTGAAAAATCTTGTGAAGCATATGGTTATACAGTTGACGAAAAGGTTTCTGAAATCTATAGAAAATATAGAAAAACGCATAATGATGGTGTTTTTGATGTATACACACCAGATATTCGAGCAGCAAGAAGCTCTCACCTATTAACTGGTTTACCTGATGGCTATGGGCGTGGAAGAATCATTGGTGATTACAGACGTGTAGCACTTTATGGTGTTGATTATTTGATTAATCAAAAGAAAAACGATTTATTAAATATGAATCCTGATGAGTTTTCTGCTGATACAATTAGAAATAGAGAAGAAATTTCAGAACAAATAAAGGCTTTAAATGATTTAAAATCAATGGCATCAAAATATGGATTTGATATTTCAGTTCCTGCAGCAAATGCAAAAGAAGCTATACAATGGCTATACTTCGGCTATTTAGGAGCTGTAAAAGACCAAAATGGTGCTGCTATGAGTTTAGGAAGAACCTCTACTTTCTTAGACATTTACATTGAAAGAGATTTAAAAAATGGAGTTTTAACAGAAGAACAAGCCCAAGAGCTAATGGATCATTTTATTATGAAATTGCGTTTAGTTCGTTTCTTGCGTACTCCTGAATATAATGAATTATTCAGTGGTGATCCAGTTTGGGTTACTGAAAGTATTGGAGGTATGGGAATTGATGGTAGAACTTTAGTAACAAAAAATTCTTTCAGAATTTTACATTCTTTAATCAACCTAGGTCCTGCTCCAGAACCTAACTTAACAGTTCTATGGTCTAAAAATTTACCAGAAAACTTCAAAAGATTTTGTGCTGAAATTTCAATTAAAACATCTGCTATTCAATACGAAAATGATGATTTAATGAGAATTACTTTAGGAGATGATTATGGAATAGCATGTTGTGTATCTCCTATGAAAATAGGTAAGCAAATGCAATTCTTTGGTGCAAGAGCTAATTTAGCCAAAACATTATTATATGCAATCAATGGTGGTAAAGATGAAAATAGTGGAAAACAAGTTGCTCCAAAATTTGAGCCTATTACTTCTGAATATTTAGACTATGATGAAGTTATGGAAAAATTCGATACAATGATGGATTATGTTGCAAAAATATATATAAAAGCTCTAAACATCATTCATTACATGCATGATAAATACTCTTATGAAGCATTAGAATTTGCTCTACATGATAATGATATATATAGAACAATGGCATGTGGAATTGCTGGTTTATCAGTAGTTGCAGACTCTTTATCTGCTATAAAATATGCTAAAGTAAAAGTTATTAGAAATGACTCTGGTTTAGCAGTTGATTATGAAGTTGAAGGAGATTTTCCTAAATATGGAAATGATGATGATAGAGTAGATAGTATTGCTGTTAATCTTGTTAAAACATTTATGAAAAAATTAGAGAGACATCAAACCTATAGAAATTCTAAACCTACATTATCTGTTTTGACTATTACTTCAAATGTGGTGTATGGAAAAGCAACTGGTAATACTCCTGATGGAAGACGTGCTGGAGAGCCTTTTGGTCCTGGTTCAAACCCATTGCATGGAAGAGATATAAATGGTGCATTAGCTGTTATGAATACTATTGCTAAATTACCTTTTGAATATGCTTCAGATGGTATTTCATATACATTTGCTATAACACCTCAAACATTGGGAAAAGAAGAAAATGTTCAAATAGAGAATTTGAAGAATTTGATAGATGGATATTTTATGCAAACAGGACATCATATTAATGTAAATGTGTTCAATAGACAACTATTGGAAGATGCAATGGAACATCCAGAAAACTATCCGCAATTAACTATAAGGGTTTCTGGTTATGCTGTTAATTTTGTGAAGTTGACAAGAGAACAACAAATGGATGTTATTCATAGGACTATTCACGAGAGGATTTAATTTGTTATGGAAAATGTTGTTGGAAGAATACACTCTTTTGAGACTTTGGGTGCTGTTGATGGTCCCGGTATTAGATTTATATTATTTATGCAGGGATGCCACTTAAGATGTAAGTATTGCCATAATAGAGATACTTGGGATTTAAAATGTGGAACTGAATATACTGTTGATGAAATTTATGATAAAATTATGCGCTATAGAAATTATTTTATTGCATCAAATGGTGGCGTCACTGCTAGTGGTGGTGAACCCCTTTTACAAGTGGATTTCCTAATAGAGTTATTTACGAAGCTCAAAAGTGTTGGTATATCAACAGCTTTAGATACATCTGGTATGGTTGATATAACTGATAAAATAAAACATTTAATAGATTTAACAGATTTATTTTTGGTTGATATAAAATCAATAAATGATGAAATTTGTCAAGATTTAGTCGGTCATTCAAATAAAAAAGAATTAAAATTTATAGAATATTTGGATTCCATTGGTAAAGAAATTTGGATTAGACAAGTTATTATTCCATCCATTACAGATAAAGAAGAGGATCTATACAAATTACGCGATTTTGTAAATTCGATTAATCATATTACAAGAGTTGACCTACTACCATATCATGATTTAGGAAAATATAAATGGCTTGAACTTAAAGAAAAATATCCTTTAGAAGACATTAGAACCGCCACTGACAATGATATTGAATTTGCAAAGAAGATATTAGAAAATTAAAGAAATCATATGTGTTCGCTTGATATTTATTAAATTATATAGTATATGTTATAGAAAATGAGAATAAGCAGATGTTGAGTTTACCACTTCACAATTAGAGTATAACTCTAGGATTGGAGGTGGTGTTTATGATAGAATTTTTTACATATATAATTTTAGCTCTATATATTTCTATAGTAATAAACATAGCCTTAATTGCAATTATCGTTATGATATCAGCTAATAAGGACTAAAAAAACAACACATTCTGCTTTACCCGGTAGAAATGTGTTGTTATTCGCATTATAGTGGTAACCGCATTATCTGCGGTTCTCATTTTCTATCTTTATTATACACACTTTATTTCCAAATGTCAAACAAATCATCTTAAAATATTTTTTATATTTTCCAAATTTTCCATAACCGCTTGATACCCATACTCATAACACTTATCTAATTTTTTAATATCCAATAATCCCACCTTATCAGTATAAACATCTAAAATATAATC
>CANRGM010000037.1 GCA_947630155.1 uncultured Clostridia bacterium | reverse complement strand
ATCTGCCATTGTCCCTAATATTGCTACACCAAAAATAATCACAAAAGTAACTACAAATACAATTAAAAATATAGCTAATCTTTTTTTAGTTGTATATCCAACATTTTGTGCTTTTTCAAAGAAATAGAATTTACCACTCTTTTTTCTTATTATTCCCTGTTGTTTTAATAAATTGAATAATTCTTTGGCTCTTATTTCTGGTATTTGAGTACTTAATTCTTGTATAACATCATCTTTTGTAATTCCATTTTCTTTATCTAATGCATTATTTTTCTCAAAAATTCCTTTTACAATTTGTAATTCTTCTTCACTATATACTGGTTGATTAGAAACATTTAATTTTATATCATCACCTGTTTTTCCTTCTTTTACTTGCTTTCTTAAATTTGCTATCATTCCACTGATTACTAATATAGTAAATACAAGTGAGACCAAATAATCTTGAATTATTGCTGACTTCATTTCATCAAGTTCATATACAATTTTTAAATTTTCAAAACTAGCACCATATCCTTCTCTAGCTAATAATGCTAATGGTATTATTACGAAAACTGAAACTGTAATAGCTAGAATTGATGATATTGCTATTATATATGGTGTTTTTTTATCAAACTTCGCTTTTGTTATTTTATATCCATAAAAACTTCCTATAGCTATAATTATTGATAATAAAGCTACAATATAATTTGCAAATACATATACCAAAATAAATGGTATAGTACCTATGAATGCTCCTATTATTGCTCCTAATATTCCTAATAATAATTTGTTATTTCCTTGTTCTTCCATTTTCTTTAACTGGCATTTTCTTTTATAATTACATTTCTTGAAACAAAGAGTATTTTATAATATATCTTTTTTATTCCAAAATAGCCAGTTTTCCTCCCTTCTTAATACTTAATTTATATTCACATTTTCATTAACTTTTTCAATGAGAATTATATTATAATCATAATCTTCATATTTAACTTTCGTATAATATTGACAAACTAATCTATACTGCTCATTGTTAAACATTTCATTATAATAATCCGCATTTGGCGAATCTATTATCCAAATTCTATTCGGAAATTCTTGATAAAAATCTGTGCTTGTACACACTTTTAATTGCTCACCAAAAGCTTTATATGCCTCCTCAACATCCCAATGTGATGGATTATAAAAATACTTCTTATTTTGATCAAACTTTAACCCTATAACTATTCCAGCACCATAATTTGACTCATTGAATATTATAACATCATCAGGCTGTATTCTTTCTTCCATATAAGAAATTGGTTCAATATTTCCTTTATCATAAACCTCTGTAATTTGATTATAATTACTCCAAACACCTAAAATAAGTGTTATTCCACATAATCCAGTTATTATATATTTATTTTTTTCTTTTCCCAGTACATAACTTATAAAGAATATATATAGACCTGTTATAGCAAATAAGTATCTATAATATAAAATTGAAGTTTTCATTACAATTCTGAGTATTAGTGCTGCTAATATTACAGATAGATATATAAAAATGGAACATACAGCAGGTTTACAACTATCCTTGTTTTTTATAAATTTGCAAACTTTATAAATTAAATATATGTACAAAATTATTGAAAAAGCAAATCCTATCTCATCCTTTATGTTTCCTATAAACTGTGAACTAGATAATTGCATTATCGTTCTTGGAAACTCAAATTTAATCCAAAATCCTTTTGATACATGTTTTAGCTGTCCTATAAAACACATAATCCACGGTATATACGCTATAGCTTGAATAACTCCTGAAACTAAAATGGTTATTACTTCATCTTTTCTTTTTTGCTTTATTAGTTTTATAAGCAATACACAATTTATTATTCCAGCAGCCATTAATGCATAATAATGAGTATAGATACACAAAAGGCTTGTTATCTCAAAAATAATCCAATTTTTTATTGTTTGATTACGCTTATGTTTTTTATCAAAATTTTCACTACTTTTATCATTATCTCCGGCTTTATTCAAATTTCCATATTCAGATAATCTATACGCATAAATTGCAAGGATTGTAACTAATAAAATCGCCAACGAATACATCCTAACTTCAGCAGAATATATACAAACTATTGGTAAGAAATACATAAAAAATGAAAATAAAACTCCAACCCTTTCTCCAAAATCTTTTCTTATATGAGTATATCCCAAAATTCCAACTAAGGAAATACATAATAAAGAAAATACTCTATAAAAAATAATATTTATATTTATTGATGCACCAAATAAATTTGTAATCAAATAAATAATATGTAATACCCAATAATACAGAACAGGATGAACATCATTCCCACCTATTATCCAAATATCTTTAAAGGATTTACTTGCCAATCCCACTGAATATGCTTCATCAAACCAAAGATTAGAATGAAAAATGCCAATACAATTAAAAATAATTCCAAATATAATAATTGCAACATGTATATTTTTTATCTTGATTCTTTTCATCTTCATATCCTTTCATTTTATTTTGAATTAATGACACTTTTTTCAAAAGAATTCTTATAGAGTAGTCCAATTCAATAGTTATGTAACGCCGTTAAATATATTAACATGCAGTGGAGTGCGCAGTTTGGCGCCCCCACCTAAAGTCTTCCTCTCAAACTCCCACGCCAGCAAACGAACGGAATGTTAATATATTTAACGGCGTTACATAACTATTGAATTGGACGGCTTCCTGCAAAATCACAAAATGCCAAACCTCTTAATCCCCTAAACAAATTCCAATATTTCTAGCAGTCTTCACTAAATCATTATCCATATTTACTTTCCTAATATTACTCTCAGCCGTATTCCCAGACACAGCACCAATAACCTTATTATTACCCACAACATCCTCTAAAGGCACACAATCCAATTTACCATCTTTAATAACAGTCAACACATTAAATTTTCCTTCCAAAGCCAACTCCATTGCCTTAGATCCATATTTTGTTGATAACACCCTATCAAAAGCTGTAGGAGTTCCACCCCTTTGCATATAACCCAAAACTGTACATCTTGCCTCTAAACCAGTCAATTCTTCTAATTGTTTTGCAACTATATTTCCAATTCCACCAAGTTTTGTATTATCAACTCCAGCACCATTATCTCTTGTTCTTTCTATTGTAATGCTACCACCTTTAGGCATTGCCCCTTCTGCAACTACAACTATACTGAAATTCTTTCCCATATCTCGTCTATGATTTATCTTTTCTACTGCCTTATTTATATCATATGGTATTTCAGGAATTAATGCAACATCTGCGCCACCAGCTATTGCAGATTCTAAAGCTATCCACCCTGCATATCTTCCCATTACTTCTAAAACCATTATTCTATGATGAGTCTCCCCTGTAGTATGCAATCTATCTAAAGCATCAGAAGCTACTGAAACTGCTGTATTATATCCAAAAGTTATATCAGTACAAGCAACATCATTATCTATTGTTTTTGGAACACCTATAACATTTATTCCCTTCAACGAAAAATCACGAGCTGACTTCTGAGTACCATCTCCTCCTAAAGTAAACAAACAATCAAATCCATCATTCTTTATATTCTCAACACATATATCTGATAAATCTTTATACACCACTTCTCCATTTAACTCAGTAACTTTATAATGAAATACATTTGCATTTGTTGATGACCCAATAATAGAACCTCCTTTAGGTAATATCCCTGATGCTTTCCTACTATCAGATGTACTTAATGCTACATACTCATTTTTTAACAAACCTCTATACCCATCTATAAAGCCATAACATTGAACCCCTTTTTCTTCTGCTGTTTTTACTATTGCTCTTATAACTGCATTAAAACCTGATACATCCCCTCCATTAGCTAAAATAGCAACTTTTTTTACCATTTGTATTTTTCCTCCTCGCTTTTGTTTTTATTCCTACTTATTATATCAATATTTCAAAATTTTACAACACCAAAACAGAAAAATTTTCTATTCCCCTCCCCCCCATACCACAATTCACTCAATAATTTCCCCCACTATCGTAGAGTAGCCAAAGATTCACACAATAAGTAGGTTGGCGTAGATATATATTATTTTGAAAATGCGGCTTAAGTGGGGACCGGCTAGCTACAGAGAGTTATAATTCCCCAGACCACCACACCCCCCAATAACAACTCCACACCCACTCACACCACAACCCCAAACGCGTCTCATATTCAGGAATTATTACTCTCTGTGCGCTGTTGGGAAGCATTTTCAAAATAATATATATCTACGCCAACCTACTTATTGTGTGAATCTTTGGCGACCCCCTGCAAAAGAAACCAAAAAAAGCCAAAAAGCCAAAAAGTAAAAAAAAATTGAAGTTTCATCTCCCCCAAAACCCCAATTTTTTTATTTCTATTGAAATACCTGTTGCATACAAGTATAAACTTTCTTTGGCCAAGTTGTAGCATTACAATAACATCTTCCCACACCAGCAATTGTTGCTCCATGATATAAACTAGCCCCTGGTGTTAAATACTTCTGTCCCAACAATTTTATCATTGCCTCAAAACCTGCCTCATCAGATGCATATTGTATCAATTTTCCACCCTTCATCAAACTTGAATAATTATGTGTACTTTGATGTTGAGAAGCAGAACACCATGCTGATTCTATACCACAAATACCAAGTACAAATATCTCATTTACACTATATGTTTGGCAACATTCCCAAATCCATCCAGCATTCTTTTCTAAAATACCTGTCTTATCATATCTCATATTTTGCACTAATGAAACGAAATCTTCTTTAGATAATCCCGTTGTTTTAGATACATCCATATCAAGACTTATCTTTACATCTTCTAATTTTGTATATTGTACAGCTTCTTCTGGTTGTATATCTTGAATTTCAACCAAAGTCACCTCTGAATTTGTATCTTGTTGATCTTGTACTACTTGTTGTCTATCAACTTCTGAACGACTAGATATATTACTATCATTGTTAATTGTTTCTGTTCTTAATTCTTGAATATTTGTAGCATCTGATATTTGTTCTTCATTACCATCTGCAATATTTTCATTGCTCACATCAGTACTCTCTTCAATATTACTATTCAAACTATCGGCACTTTTTGCTATTTCATACATATTAGCTTTTTTTATTGTCTCTAACCTAATTGTATTTGATAAAATTCCTATTGATGTAATTATTAATAAAAGTATTATTGTAATCATTATAATTGATATTATTCTATTGTTTTTCATTTTTCACATCCCTTTTCTTTTTTTACAACAGTATTATTATAACATATCTGTTAAAACTTGTCAAAAAAATCTCCTACACTACTATTATATTAACAAAAGTATTGATGTTGCTACAGCATCAGCAATTATATCTTTTTGTTCTTTTCTTTCAACATTTGGTACACTTATTTGTCTTACTTCAAGCTCTTCATTTTGATTGATTATTGCATACCATACATAATTAAGCTTATCAAACGGATTATTTGGATCTATTCTTCCTAGTTGTCCAGTTACTCCTACTCCAATATCAGAATTTGCTTGTCTCTTTACAGCTTTTGCCATCTCAATTGCCACTTCTTGACTATATACAGTATACTTCTCAATAATGTCTGCTGGAACCCCTTGCTTTATTTTAGCTTCATTGCAATAAGTAACATAACTTTCCTTTAATACTGATGATGCACCTGAAATATTGGTTATTTCACTTGCAATTTCTCCTCCAGTACAACTTTCCATTGTTGCAATTGTTAAATTTTGATCAATAAGCTTGGTAACAATTTTGTTCCATTTATTTATTTCGTTTCCCATAAATTACTCCTCTTTTCTTAATGAAATATATCTATTTAAAAATTCTTTTTGAATTATATCATTTTGTTATTTAAGTTTCAATCTCACTAGAAGAAAAGAGCTATTTTAAACTAATATGAATAGCATCTGCCTCAACGCCAATCTCTCTACAAACAATATTTTGAATCTGGGCAATATCAGCATCTTCCAACTTCTCAGCCTTAATTACCACACTAGTACTATTATCATTTACAAAAATAACTACATCCTCATATCCTAAATTTTTTATTAAATTTTCTGCAATCATAATAGAATTTTTCTCATTATTTATATTTGTAATCTCCTGTGTTGAAATATTCTTCTGTTCAGCAGAAACTGCACTATTCTCTGCTAAACCTTTATAAGTTTCCAACATTTGAGAATACATCTTATCTCTCTCTAATTTTGATGCAACAAAATAATCTGTTCCATAATCAGTAGCAGATGTTGTAGCACTTTCATCAGTTTTTACAGAGCTTTCCTTATTATTTTCAGTATCTGTAATTGAACTAGCATTTTCATTATTCTCATTATCAGAAGAATTTGGCACAATCCCCGAATTACCATTTTCCCCATCCTCAGATACATTACTGCTATTTACTAATCTCGCATCCCCAATATCTGCCATAGTTTCTGCATCCATCAATACTCCTGTTTCAATACTATTATTAATATTTGAAGTATAACTCATATACCCCACAGTTATTAACATTAAAGCTAATACCGAAATAATAATTTGATTTCTTTTTAAAATTTTCATGTTTATTCCCCTTTCATCTCAAAAACTTGGATTTTATGTGTAGGTAAGCCTGTTGCAGCCTCTACAGCTTGTATAATATTACTTTTTACTGCTCCATTATTTGTTCCTTTTGCCAAAATTACAGCACCTTTTATTTCTGGCGTGATAACACTACTTGTAACAACACTTCTTTCTCCATTGTTTTCCTCATAAACGACCTCCTTTTTACTAGAATTTTCATTTATTGTTCTTACACCGGCCTTGATTGTCTTCTTCTTGTGTTACACTTTGCTGACTATCTTCGTTATACATGGGTATCACTTTACTTGTTTCTTCATATGTTATTAATACTTGCGCATCTTCAACTCCTTCTAAATTTTTTAAAATTTTCTCAAGTTGTTTTTCCAAACCATTGTCACTAGACATATTATCAGAATTAGCTACTTCTGTTTCTGCTAAAACCTGTGTTTTTTCTTTTTTAGTTTCATTAGTTTTATCTCCATTCCATATATAATTAATAAATATTATTGTAGCTATAAGGATTATTACAAAAACCACTAAATTTTCTATAGTTTTTTTGTTTCCGTTATTTTCAACTTTTTCTAAAAACTTATCTTTTAGATTTTTCACTTAAAGTACCTCCTTTCAAAAAAACTAGTTAACTAGAATATTATTTTCCTTAACTTCATACACACTGCTTAGATACTCTTTCAATCTACTTTTTTCAGTTTCGCTTATAACAGATGTCTCCTCTTGTTTTTCATCCTTACTACTACCCCCTAAACTAACTTTTATATTTTCTATATTTTCCACAATTGTAGTGGTATTTTGTACATTCCCCTCCTGTGCTGTTTCATCATTTTTACCAGTAATTCTAACTTCTATTTTGTTTAGTGTATACTCATCATCATTTGAAATACCTAAATTGACTTCACCTACCACATATCCCTTTTGACTTAATTTAGATTTAATATCAATCTTCAAATTTTCTTCATACATTTGTCTTATTGCGTTATCATTATCTAAACTTAAGCTAGATACTTGAGTAGTGCTATCTGTTGACTCTTTTATATATGAGTCAAAATCAATTGAACTACTATTTCCACTACCTTTGAATTTACTTATAATTGGTGAGATAATACTAAACAATACAAATACTCCCACAACAATTTTTACATACTTTCCATTTCCGTTACTTGGTAGTAACATTTCAATTATAGTAGCTATTATAACTGCAACTATAATTCCCTGTGCCCAACCGCTGATAAAGTTCAATGTAAAATCACCTCTTTTTTAGCGCTTTATACCATCGCACCACTATTAGAAATTTTGACAATAATAGTTACTCCAATAATCAACATGACAGAAACAGCACATAATATGGCTAATAATAGTTTAAAAGTATCACCCATATTACTTAATAATTTAATTATTTTTACATCAGCAATTGGCTGACAAAGTGCTGCTCCCAAATAATAAGTTCCCATTAATATTACTAATTTTAAGATAGGAACTATACAAATTCCAATTATAATTATTACCCCAACAATTCCTAGAGCATTTTTTAAAATAACACTACATCCCATAACAGTATCAACTGCATCACCTAGAATTTTTCCTACAACAGGAATGAAATTAGATACTGCAGCTTTTGTTGTTTTAGCAGTAACAGCATCAATGCTTCCACTTAAACTTCCTTCTAGCGAACTTATTCCAACAAACAGGGTTAGTACAACTCCTAAAACCCATATAGTACCTGATTTAAAAAACTTGGATAATTTGTCAATTTGAACTCTATCAGATATTTGTGAAATAATTCCTAGTGCAGTTGATACAAGAGCTATTGGGATAACTACATTAACAATTAAATTACCTATAAAAGTAATCATAAACAATATGATTGGCTCAAAAATTCCGGCCGACACTATGCTTCCTGTTGATATCATTAGTGTTATTAGTATTGGAATTAATAGATTAATAAATGATACTAAATTTTGTATAGATTCTTTTATCATTGAAATTATTTCTGAAAAATTTGTCATTACCAATGCTGCTATCAATATGTATTGTATATAATATGCAACCTGTGTTACACTTTTGTTTTCAAGTCCATCAGTTATGCTTTTTAATATTCCATGTACAACAATAATAACAATTATACTGCCTAGAATTGTTGCTGAATTCATAACTTCTTTGCCTAGTAAACTCCATAGTAAACGCATCAGCCCTACATTATCAATATCTCCTGTTATGGCACTTGATAATAGATTGTTTAAATCTATGTCTGGCATGGATTCTTTTGTGTATTTTTCCGCTTCTTTGATAAAATCAGGTATGTTTAGATTTTCTTTTTGGGTATTGATTATGTCGTTTGTATTATTTGTATTGGTTTCATTTGTGGCAATAGATGTAGTGCCTATATAGTTTATGTTATTGATTGGGTTTATAAATATCACGAGCTCAATTAAAATTATAATTTTTAAGATTTTTTTCATTATTTTCACCTTTTTGCACAATTGAGGACGCGTCCCTATTGTGCATTTTGCGCAACTTGGGACGCGTCCCCAATTGTGCAATCATGGTAGAACCTTAATAACAGTCTCAAGTAAACTTGAAATAATAGGTACAGACACAGCAACAATCATTATTTTTCCTCCTATATCCATTTTATTAGCAATAGCACTTTCACCACAATCTTTGCATATACTTACCGCAAATTCAGTCAAAATTGCTATTCCTGTTATTTTAATAAGTAATGCAATAAATTTAGTATTAATAGCCGTCTTATTTGCCAAATTACTTAATAAATTTATAACATCAAACAATTTATCAAACACTAACATTAAAATTAAAATACTGGCTGCTAATGATACATAGACTGCAAATTCAGGCTTGTACTGTTTTACTATGATAATTATTACTAGTGAAATCAAACCTATTCCAACTATTTTTATGATATCCATTTTTATATCATTCCTTTCTTGCCCTCATTCCAAAAATAGATTTATAAATTGAACATAGTTTTCACAGTATTAAACAATGTGCTAATCTCTTTTATAACCATAGTTAACACTATTACTAATCCTGCTAAAGTAGTCATCATAGCTTGATCTTCGCGTCCAGCTTTTACTAAAACTTGATGTAATACTGCAACTAAAATTCCTACTCCAGCTATCTTAAATAACAAATCTATATCCATATGTATATCAATCCTTTCGCTCTTATTCATATATTATTTAATTTTTATGCCTTTTATATAAGAACAATTACAATTATTAATCCAACTATTGCACCTAATTTTCGATACATTTTCTCATTTTTACTTCTATCTTCAGTAGCTTGATTAATCTGCTTTTCAAGAAAAACACTTACCAATCTTATCTGACTTACTTGTCCATCTACATCTGTTTTTCCCAGTAATTTTCCTAAAGATTTTAAACAATTTATATCTTCCTGTTTTAGACCTTCTCCATTAGCCTCCACAGCTTGTTCCCATGCTTCACCTGCTAACATATTTTTATTTTTTATGTTGATTACTGTATCTGAAAATATTTTTCCTGCTTCATTTTTTACCTTTTCTGATATCTCTTTAAAAATTTCTGGGATTGTTTCAAAAGAAAAATTGATTTTAACTTCAAATATATTTAGTGCTTCTCTTAGATCTTTTAATATTTTGACTCTATTAGAATATTTTTTAGAAATTAATATACCTATAATTGTGCTTGTACAAAATATAACCATTAATAGAATTAGTTTCAGTATATACATAGTTCTCACCTCTTTATTGTATAGTATATTCGTGATGTGGTTGTTTTAGAACTAACTTTTTTTGTTTA
>CANRGM010000036.1 GCA_947630155.1 uncultured Clostridia bacterium | reverse complement strand
ACATCTCAAATTGTCTTTTTATTTTTACATAATATTTATAACATATAAAACATGCTATTTGCAACATAATTTATTAAATTTTATAGTGAATCTTATTTAGATTAATCATCAAACAAAAAAGTCTAGTTCAATTACTAGACTTTTTTGTAGAGCAAAACAACATAATATTTTACTCTAAGACAGAAACATCTGCAACATATAAAAGGTATTCATCAGGGGTTGACTGCTTATGTATAAGTACAATTTCGACAAACTCACCTTCATATAAAATTTCGTATGAGTCTGCACTTGCAATCTGTTTAGCAATATAATCTTGCGTAACCATTTTGCAATCTAGCCCTGCATGTAACTTAATATATGCCTCATCGACATCCACCAAATAATATTCTGATGTTGGTGGAAATTTCGGGTTATACAACTCCGATTCCTTCTCATATGCTAAGATTTCCTCTGCATATTTCCGTCTGATATCCAGTTCCTCTAAGATGCTCATAAGTATTCCTCCGTTTTGTTATACTGGTGATTTGTAGGCTATCTGCACTACATATATTACAAAGTATACTACATTATTTAAATTATGTCAATCTGAATTAATTAAAAATAACACATCACAAGCTATGCAATTTGCACAGCAGGGACGTGTTCTCAATTGAGCTAAATCATCTCTAAAGTATCTCTTGCAATTAATAATTCTTCATTTGTAGGCACAACATATAATTGAATTTCTGAATCATCTGCTGAAATCTTTCCTTCACAATTTACATACTTATTATTTCTCTCTTCATCTAATTTCACACCTAAAAATGATAAATAATCACAAATTTTCTTTCTTTCCCTTGCATCCTTTTCTCCAATACCAGCAGTAAATGTAATAATATCAACACCACCCATAGATACAGCATATTTAGCTATAAATTGAGCTACATTATATGCAAAACTATCAAGAGCCATTAGGGCATTAACATTTCCCTCTAAAGCTTCTGCTTCAATGTCTCTAAAATCTACAGAAACTTCAGATATACCATATACACCAGATTTTTTATTTAATATTTCATCCATTTCATCAGGAGTATGATTTCTATAATTGGCAATATATGTAACAACTGAAGGATCTAAATCTCCACTTCTGGTTCCCATGGGAATTCCACCTAAAGGAGTAAATCCCATACTTGTATCTATAGATATTCCATTTTTAATTGCACATATACTTGCTCCTTGACCTAAGTGACAATTTATTACTTTTAAATCCTTTAATGGTTTATTAACTATATCTGCTACTCTATTTGCAACATATTCATGTGATATTCCATGAAAACCATATCTACGAATTCTATATTTTTCATAAAATTTATATGGTATAGGATATATATAACTCTCTTCTGGTATAGTTTTATGAAATCCAGTGTCAAATACTGCTACATTAACCTTTCCTGGCATTATTTTCATACATGCCTCCATTCCAGATATAGCAGCTGGATTATGTAATGGTGCCAAATCTATAATGTCTTTTAATCCATTTAATACTTCTGGAGTAATGACAATAGGGTCTGTATATTTTTCTCCTCCATGAACTACTCTATGTCCAATAGCATCTATTTCATCAACAGATTGAATTACCCCATATTGCGTACTTAACAATCTTGTTAAAACAAAATTTATAGCTTTTTCATGATTAGATACAGGTCTTTCGAACTTATGTTTTTGTTCTCCAACTTTATGAGTTAAAAATGAATTATTTTGTCCTACTCTTTCAAAATTTCCCTTGGCTAATACTGTTTCTGTTTCCATCTCAATTAATTGATATTTTAATGATGAACTTCCACTATTTATTACTAATATTTTCATATTATCCAAACCCTTTCTTATTTACATTTTTCTTGCGCTTGCACAGCAGTTATAGCAATAACTCCTGCAATATCCTCTGCAGAACATCCTCTTGATAAATCATTAACAGGTTTTGCAATTCCTTGACATAATGGACCATATGCCTCTGCTTTTGCAAGCCTTTGAACTAACTTGTATCCTATGTTTCCCGCATCCAAATCCGGAAAAATTAAAGTATTAGCTTTCCCCTGTACTGGACTTCCTGGAGCTTTAGATTCTGCTATTTCTGGTATTATTGCTGCATCTAATTGTAATTCTCCATCACATATTAAATCAGGAGCTTTTTGCTTCAATATTTTTGTCGCTTCAACTACTTTATCAGTTAATGGAGAATGTGCACTACCATAGGTAGAATATGAAAGCATAGCTACTTTTGGCTGAGTTCCTACTAATTGTTCAAAACTTTTTGCTGAAGATATAGCAATTTCGGATAAAGCTTCTGCATCTGGATATTCATTTAAACCACTATCTGAAAAAACAAAAATACCATTTTCTCCATATTCGCAATTTGGAACCACCATAACAAAAAATGCTGATACCAATTTAGTTCCTGGAGCAGTTTTTAATATCTGTAAAGCAGGTCTTAATGTGTCAGATGTAGAGTGGCAAGCCCCAGAAACTAATCCATCTGCATCTTCTTGTTTTACCATCATCATTCCAAAATATGTTTCATCTTTTAATAATTCTTTAGCTTTTTCCATTGTCATGCCTTTTGCTTTTCTTAATTCGTAAAATTCCTTAGCATATTCTTCATATTTTTCACTTTCTATTGGATTTATTATAGTTGCTTTTGATATATCTATCCCATTTTCTCTAGCCATATTTAGTATATGAATAGTATCACCTAATATTATTAAATTAGCATATTCATCTTTAAAAACCATAGAAGCGGCTTTCAATGTTCTTATATCGTTTCCTTCTGGCAACACTATGGTTTTTATCTGTTTCTTTGCTTTTACTTTTATATCTTCTATAAATGACATATTATATTCCCCCATACAGTATATTTAAGTTTTTAAAAAGGATTTACTTATAAACCTCATCAGAGCAGTTCATGTTCTTGATGAACTGCTCTGTTTTTATATCATCATTTTACAACTATCCCCAACAACTTAGACAATTCCATAGCTTGATATTCATCCACAATCATACCCTTCAAATCCTGTGGCATAACAACAATTCCTGTAATATCGCAAGTTGTAAAATCAATACCTCCTAAATTTGTTTTAAATAATTGTATTCCTATCAAATTAGAATATTGAAATTCTACTTTACGTAGTACAGCTTCCTGTATACTAGCATTTGACAACTTACTATTTATAAATGTAGTTTCTTTTAAATTTGTTAATGACATATTTGCATAAGATGCATTACAATTATCAAAATATGTAGTTTGCATAAATGTTCGTGTAAAATTACAGCCTACTAATTTACAATTTCTGAAGGTTACTCTCACAAAGCTACATTCACTAAAATCTGTATTTGAAAAATCGCACCCTTCGAATATTACATCTGTAAATGCTATTTTGTTAAATTTAGCATTTAAGCATATTGAATCTGCAAATTCGCAGGAACTAAATTCAAAGTTATTTGTATCTATATGTGCTTCGTAGCATCCTTTAAAGCGCAATCCCTTCACATCCACTCCACTTGATTTTGCTTGATCTACTATTTTTTGAAGGCAATTACATTCCGGCAAATCAAATGTATGCACACCATAATTGACAATTTGTTCCATTTATTATTCCTCAACTTTCATTTGTTTTTTATATTGTGTTTTTATATTTCTATTAAATTTACTTATTTATTTTTACATATTAAAAAATTATTATTCATATTTACTATTAAAATATAACTTTAACTTTTAGTCAATATTTTTTTTAAATATTTTGATTATTTCATTGTATAATTTTTAAAAATTTTTCACATAATAATTTTGAGAAAACGATTGGAGGTGTTTCTTATGTCAGAAAAAAATAATAATAATAATAACCAAAACAATAACAAAAACAATCAAAACAACAACAAAAATAATCAAAATAACAATAAAAATTGTGACTAATTGTTTAATCACTTTAAAAATAGCAAAGAAGCGGAAAGTATCTCTTTTCGCTTCTTTGAATAGATTTCAAAATTAAGTTTTATTATATTATTTTAAAATCTTTTTTAAAAATTGACCTGTGTAGCTTTCACTAATCTTAGCCACTTGTTCAGGTGTTCCACTTGCAATTACTTGTCCACCTGCTTCCCCACCTTCTGGGCCTAAATCTATTATATTATCACATGTTTTTATCAAATCCAAATTATGCTCTATTACAATTATTGTATTTCCAGTATCTACTAATCTTTGAAGTATATTTATCAATCTATGAACATCAGCAATATGCAAGCCAGTAGTTGGTTCATCTAAAATATATAAAGTTTTCCCTGTAGCTTTTTTAGAAAGCTCTGTAGCAAGTTTTACTCTTTGAGCTTCTCCACCTGATAATGTAGTTGAAGGTTGACCTAATTTTATATATCCAAGTCCAACATCATATAGTGTTTGAATTTTTTGCTTTATTCTAGGGATATTAGCAAAAAATTCCAAAGCATCCTCAACTGTCATATCTAAAACATCAGCTATTGTTTTACCCTTATATTTTACCTCTAGAGTTTCATGATTATAACGCTTTCCTTTACATACTTCACAAGGCACATATATATCTGGCAAAAAGTGCATTTCTATTTTTAATAAACCATCACCATTACATGCCTCACATCTTCCACCTGGTACATTAAAGCTAAATCTGCCTTTTTGATAGCCACGCAATTTTGCTTCATTTGTTCCAGCAAAAATATCCCTTATCATATCAAATACTCCTGTATAGGTTGCAGGATTTGAACGTGGAGTTCTTCCTATTGGTGATTGATCTATATCTATTATTTTGTCTATATTTTCCAAGCCTTTTATTTGTTTACATTTTCCTGGTTTAACATGTGAATCATATAATTCCTTTGTTACAGTTTTATATAATACTTCATTTATCAAAGTACTCTTTCCAGAACCTGAAACACCTGTAACACAATTAAATACTCCTAATGGAAATTTAACATTGATATTTTTTAGATTATTTTCTGTAGCTCCTATTATTTCTATATTTTTTCCTTTTACAGGCTTTCTTCTCTTTTTAGGAATTTCGATTTTTTTCTTACCACTTAAATATTGACCTGTTATTGAATCTTCAACTAATTTGATTTCTTCTGCAGTCCCTTGTGCCATAACATTTCCACCATGAACACCTGCTCCAGGTCCAATATCTATAATTTGATCTGCTGCATACATAGTATCTTCATCATGTTCAACAACTAATAAAGTATTTCCTAAATCTCTTAATTTTTTCAATGTAGCTATCAATTTTTCATTATCCCTTTGATGTAATCCAATACTTGGTTCATCTAAAATATATAATACACCTGTTAAACCTGAACCAATTTGTGTAGCAAGCCTTATTCTTTGTGCTTCTCCCCCTGATAATGTACCAGTACTCCTAGATAAAGTTAAATACTCTAGCCCAACATCTATCAAAAATTGTAATCTCTTGTTCATTTCCTTTAGTATAGTATCTGCTATCATTGCATCTTTTTTTGATAATTTTAAGTTATTTAAATAATCTTTAATCTTATTTATTGGCATATCTGTTAATTGATTTATATTTTTATTTCCTACTGTTACAGCCAATACTTCATCTTTTAAACGAGCACCCTTACATTCATCACATTCGCATTCACTCATATATAATTCATAAAAATCCCTCATACCTTGTGACTTTGTCTCATTATGTCGTCTTTCAAGTGTTGGAATTACACCTTCAAATGGAGCTGTAAATTTTCTAACTCCAGCAGGTGATGCATATTCAAAATCTATTTTTTCATTGCCTGTACCATATAGAATTTTATCTAAGAAATCACGAGGCAATTTTTTGATAGGTTGTTTTATGTTGACACCATAATGTTTACCTATACTTTCAAAGTACATTTTTGCCATTGTATCGCCTTTTTTCATAGTACTAGCACCAAATGCCTTAACTCCATCATATAGAGTTTTACTTTTATCTGGAATAATTAAATCTTCATCCATTCTCATTAAATATCCAATACCTGTACATTTTGGGCATGCACCAAATGGATTATTAAAAGAAAATAGACCTGGTGTTAATTCTGGAAAGCTGAAACCACAATCAGGACATGCATAATTTTGACTAAATAAAATTTCTGCATCTCCCCCTTTTGTTTTTTCAGCTGATTTATCCGATAATTTACCATATTGTAATACATTTAAACGGTCGATTAGAGCTTGATCATCTCCTAAATCTGATGTAGTAATCAACACCAAATTATTTGCATTTTTTAGTGCAACCTCAATAGATTCTGTTAATCTGCTTCTTATTTCAGGTTTAACAACAAGTCTATCAACTATTATTTCTATATTATGCTTTTTCTTTTTATCAATTGAGATTTCATCAGATAGTTCTACTACTTTCCCATCAATTCTAACACGTACAAATCCTTGTTTTTGGAAATCTTGAAGTAGTTTAGTATATTCACCTTTACGAGCCCTTACAACTGGAGCTAATACTTGAATTTTTGCCCCTTCTGGTAAACTCATAACAGCATCAACAATTTGATCTATTGATTGTTTTTCTATCTTTTTACCACATTTTGGGCAATGCGGAACACCTGTTCTGGCATATAATAATCTTATATAATCATAGATTTCAGTTACAGTTCCAACTGTTGAACGTGGATTTCTTGAAGTAGTTTTTTGGTCTATTGATATTGCCGGTGATAATCCTTCAATTGACTCAACATTTGGCTTTTCCATCAAACCTAGGAATTGTCTTGCATATGATGATAGGCTTTCAACATATCTCCTTTGACCTTCTGCATATAAAGTATCAAATGCGAGTGATGATTTTCCTGAGCCAGATAGTCCTGTTACAACTACTAATTTATCTCTTGGTATTTCTATGTTTATATTTTTTAAATTGTGTTCTTTTGCCCCTTTGATTACTATTTTGTCATTCATTTATATATACCTTCCTTCTTTTCTAATGTGATTTTTGTTGAATTGCATTTTCCTTTTATAGTATTTCTATTTCGTTGGTAATTATATCATATTTTTTGATGGTTGTGAAGTTTTTGTTGGAGATTACTTTACATAAGTTTTAAATAATTCCTGCGTGGTCAACTTCTTATGTCTATTAATATTTGGGGAAATATGCTAAGTTTACATAGTACTTTCATAATTCTCATGGTGTCAACTTGTTATGTCTAGTTTTATACATAAAAAACATAACCACTATCAAAATAGTGGTTATGTTTTTTTGGGTTTCACTTTGAATTAATTTTCTTTTTTGCAATATAAGAAATATCTTCATTCTCATCTTCTGCAAGCTTTAACAGAATCTCCTCTGCTACATTCGGATTTCCTGCTATCTCACAGCGAACAAACTCACTCTTGTCTTCTGCAAGCTTGGCTAGGATTTCCTCTGGTGTTTTTGGATTTCCCGCCACAGAACGCCGAACAAACCAATCCCTGCTTTCTGCAAGCTTCAACAGGATTTCCTCTGTTACATTTGGATTTCCTGCTATCGCACTATCAATATCCTCATCACCTTTTTCTGCCAGCTTAGCCAAGATTTCCGCTGTTGTATTTGGATTTCCTGCTACAGACCAACAAACATAATCCTCATCATCTTCCGCAAGTTTCAATAGAATCTCCTCTGTTGCATTTGGATTTTCTGCCACCTTGCAACGAACCTCCAGATCCATATCTTCTGCAAGCTTTAACAAACTTTCCTCTGTTGCATTTAAATCTTTTGCAATTACAAACCGAGTATTTACTTCATGTTTACTTAAATCTTTTTTCATACGTATAACCCTCTCATTCTCATTGCTGCACAACGAACATAGTCATTCTCATCTTTTGCAAGCTTAGTCAGGATTTCCGCTGTTGTATTTAGATTTTCTGCCACCTTACGACGGACACTATAATCTTCGTCTTCTGCAAGCTTAGCCAGGATTTCTGCTGTCGCATTTGGATTTCCTGCTACTGCAAAACGAACACTCCAATCCTCGTCTTCTGCAAGCTTAGCCAGAATTTCCGCTGTTGCATTTGGATTTCCTGCCACCGCACGCCGAATACTCCCAGTCTCAGCTTTTGCAAAATTTGACAGGATTTCCGTTGTTGCATTTGGATTTACTGCCATTGCATAACGAACATTCTCATTCTCATCTTCTGCAAGACTTGACAAGATTTCCGCTGTCGCATTTGGATCTCTTGCAATGACAACCCGAGTATTTACTTTAAGCTTGATTAAATCCTTTATCATACGTATAACCCTCCATTAATAAATTAATTTACTGGTTTTGCTAGTGACTGACCTAAAAAAGTAAATACTATTTTACTTTTCCCCACTAACTCCTACTATATAAATTGGCTATTAGCCATATGCCATATTATATCACATGATCTTGTATTTTTCAACATTATTATCATATATTTATGTCTTACTCAATTCCTTAATTTTATCTCTCAACTCAGCAGCTTTCTCAAACTCCATAGCTGCTGCACACTGCAACATTTCATCAGTTAATTTATTTATCAATTCCTCCATCGTAGTATTCTCATCTAATTGATATTCTTCTTGAGCTTCCTCAACTATACTTGCTTTAATAGTATCACGAATTGATTTTTGAATTGTTTGTGGTGTTATGCCATTTGCTTCATTATATTCCATTTGTATTTTACGTCTTCTGTTAGTTTCAGTAATTGCCTTCTCCATACTATCTGTTAATTCATCAGCATACATTATAACTCGTCCATCGGTATTTCTTGCGGCTCTTCCTATTGTTTGAATTAAACTTCTTTCAGAACGCAAGAACCCTTCTTTATCTGCATCTAATATGGCTACTAGTGATACTTCCGGAATATCTAATCCTTCTCTTAAAAGATTGATTCCAACTAATACATCAAATTCTCCCATACGTAAATCACGAATGATTTCCATTCTTTCAAGTGCTTTTATTTCTGAATGCATGTATCTTACCTTTATATCTATGCTTGATAAGTACGAGGTTAAATCCTCAGCCATTTTTTTAGTCAAAGTGGTAACTAATACTCTCTCCCCTTTTTCTATTGTTAAATGGATTTGCGCAATTAAATCATCTATTTGATTTGTTACTGGTTTTACCTCTATTTTTGGATCTAGCAATCCTGTAGGTCTTATAATTTGTTCTACAACATTGTCCTTAGAATGTTCCTTCTCATAATCTGCAGGTGTTGCACTTACAAAAATAACTTGATTGATTCTTTCTTCAAACTCTTCAAATTTTAATGGTCTATTATCAAAAGCTGATGGCAATCTAAAACCATAGTTTACTAATGATTCTTTTCTTGCCCTATCTCCATTATACATTGCTCTTACTTGTGGTATAGTGGCATGTGATTCATCTATTAATAGCAAGAAATCATCTGGTAAATAATCAAACAATGTAAATGGTGGTGAACCTGCTGGTCTGCCACTTATATGTCTTGAATAATTCTCAATTCCTTGGCAAAATCCAGTTTCAATCATCATTTCAATATCAAAATTTGTTCTTTCTTGAATTCGTTGTGCTTCTATTAGCTTATTATTATCTTTGAAATATTTGATTCTTTCTTCCAACTCTTCTTCTATTGTTTTTACAGCCCTATCCATTTTCTCCTTTGTTGTTGCATAATGTGAATTTGGGAAAATCATAACATGATTTCTTATACCAATTGTTTTACCAGTTAATGGATTTATTTCTGATATTTTTTCTATCTCATCTCCCCAAAATTCTACTCTTATTGCGCTTTCTCCTCTATCTGATGGATATATTTCTACAATATCACCCTTCGCTCTAAAAGTTCCTCTTTTGAAGTCTAATTCATTTCTAGTGTATTGCATATTTATCAGTTTTTTTAACATTGCATCTCTATTTTTTTGCATTCCTGGTCTTAGAGATATTATTAAATTTTCATAATCAATAGGGTCTCCGCAATCCATATATACATGATACAGATGCTACTATTATTACATCTTTTGTTTCAAATAAAGATGCTGTTGCCGAATGGCGTAATTTGTCTATTTCGTCATTGATTGATGAGTCTTTTTCTATATATGTGTCTGATTGTGGAATATAGCTTTCTGGTTGGTAATAATCGTAGTAAGATACAAAATACTCAACATTGTTCTCTGGGAAAAATTCTTTGAATTCGCTATATAATTGTCCAGCTAGTGTTTTATTATGTGCTAAAACCAGTGTAGGTTTTTGTACTTTTTCAATTATATTTGCCATTGTGAAAGTTTTTCCGTGAGCCTGTAACACCTAGAAGTGTCTGGTATTTCTTGCCCTCTTTTATTCCTTTTGACAGATATTCTATTGCCTGTGGTTGATCACCAGTTGGCTTATAATTTGATACTAATTTAAACATATTTCCCTCCTTTGTGACCTATCACTATGACGCTAGTCAGCCTAAAAATTCGTGTAATTTTATAAAAAATTCGTGTAATTTCCAATTTTACTACACCAATTTTAGTTACATAAATTGCCTTTACACGAATTAGGTCACAAACTTTATTTTAAACTAAATAACATTAACTAACACTAAACAACATTATTTAATATCAATATATTATTTATAACACGTTTTACATAAAAAAACAAGGTATTTGGTTATACCCTGTTTTAATTATTATTTATGACACCAACTTTTCAATTTTCTCTTGCATTATAATATCTAGTGCCACATCAATAGTAATATCCATATTTCTCTCTCAACCCCTTGAAAACAGTTCTCGCACTATGAACTTTACCCTCCGTATACTGTTTTCTACCTATAAATATATTCTATCATAATCAGAGAATTTCATCTGTGCCCCTCTTTTTTAACTGAAAAAGAGAGCTAACTAATTTATCTAATCAACTCCCTTATCTCGCATCATTATTTTTCTCTTGTTCCATTCT
>CANRGM010000035.1 GCA_947630155.1 uncultured Clostridia bacterium | reverse complement strand
CAATTGTGCACAGGAGGTAATTTTATGTGTGGAATAACAGGATACGTAAATTTAACAAAAGACATTTCCAAAAATAAGAATATCATAACCACAATGAATGATGCCATCAAAAGACGTGGTCCAGATGAAGATGGCTATTATTACGATAAACATGCTGTACTAGGTCACAAACGCCTAATTGTAATAGATCCAACTGGTGGAAAGCAACCAATGACTGCAAAATATAATAATTGCACATATACTATAATATACAATGGTCAACTATACAATACATCCGAATTACGAGATGAATTAGTTGAAAACGGATTCACTTTTGAAAGCTATTCTGATACAGAAGTGTTATTAAAAAGCTATATTCACTGGGGATATGATGTAGTAAAAAAGCTAAATGGAATCTATGGCTTTGCTATATGGAATAATGGAAAACAAGAATTATTCTTTGCTCGTGATCATTTTGGAGTCAAACCACTTTATTATGCTTTAGATGACAACAATTTTATCTTTTCATCAGAAATAAAATCTATTCTAGCTTTTCCCGGAATAGAGGCGAAATTAGATAAACAGGGAATTTCTGAGTTATTTGGACTCGGTCCAGCCCATACTCCAGGTGTTGTTGCTTTTAAAAACATTTTGGAATTAAGACCTGCTCATTTTGGAATATTTAATTCTAGTGGGCTACACATTGAAAGATATTGGTCTTTAGTTAGTAAGTCTCATGAAGATAGTTTGAAAACAACTTGTGAAAAGACTAGATTCTTGTTGGAAGATTCTATAAAAAGGCAACTTGTTTCAGATGTTCCTTTGTGTACATTTTTGTCTGGTGGATTAGATTCTAGTATTATCACTTTATATGCTGCTAATTATTGTAAGGATAACAATTTAGGGCCTTTAACCACTTATTCGGTGGATTACAAGGATAATGATAAAAATTTTGTTAAAACGGATTTTCAGCCTAATTCTGATAACTACTATATAGATGTAATGAAAAATCTATTAAATACTAATCATAAAGCAATTGTACTAGACACTCCTGAACTTGCTAAAGCTTTGGAGGATGCTATGATTGCTAGAGATTTACCTGGTATGGCTGATGTTGACTCTTCACTTCTATTGTTTTGTCAAAATGTAAAACCTGAGGCAACTGTTTCATTAACTGGTGAATGTTCTGATGAAATATTTGGTGGATATCCTTGGTTTTTCAGAGAAGATGCATTAAATAGTGGAACTTTCCCTTGGTCTATTGCAATTGATGAAAGACAAAAATTATTAAACCCTAGTGTTGGTTCAAAAATAAATTTA
Source organism: uncultured Clostridia bacterium (assembly GCA_947630155.1). Lineage (GTDB taxonomy): Bacteria > Bacillota > Clostridia > TANB77 > CAG-508 > CAG-492. The sequence goes on along the minus strand of CANRGM010000035.1, from coordinate 9,654 downwards.
AAAGAATATATAGATTATAGATATTATGAAAGTTTAAGTGAAGTTGAAATTATAGATGAAGACTCTATGGAAACCGCCCAAAAAAGAAAGATTTCACATCTTACATTAAATTGGTTTATGCAAACTCTTTTGGATCGTTCTGATAGGATGGCTATGTATAATGGATTTGAACTTCGTGTTCCATTTTGTGATTATCGTTTGGCAGAATATGTATGGAATATTCCATGGGAAATGAAAGCATTACATGGTCGTGAAAAAGGGTTATTAAGGTATATTATGAAGGATTTACTTCCTGAGAAAATTGTGGATCGTAAGAAAAGTCCATATCCTAAAACATGGAATCCAACATATTTATATGTTGTTAAACAAATGTTGACTAAAATCATGTCAGATAAAAATGCACCTATTAATAGTTTGCTTAATAGGGAGTATATTTTGGAGATACTTAATACTAATGGGGAAGCATTTAGTAGACCTTGGTTTGGGCAACTTATGACTGGTCCACAGCTTATGGCTTATCTATGTCAGGTTAATATGTGGCTTGAGAGATATCAGCCTAAAATTGAATTGTAAGGAAATATTGTGGTTTAATTTTTGGAAGAAATTTTGGGACGTTCCTTAAATTTCTCAGCACTAAACCCACTCGGAGAAATAAAATAATAAAAATAAAAATTTTTGAAAATGTTAACGCAGGGTCTTACAGTTTCTTGCGATACACTACTTGAGGGTGCGTGTCTCAAATCCATCGGAGCGGCTCAAGGGTGTATGCTTAGAAACTGTTAGACCCGGAGATTACGTTTTCAAAAATTTTTATTTTTATTATTTTATTTCTCTCGGCAACTCACTCCAAAAATTAGACCACAATATTTCCTATCTTAAATACCTAACATTGCTCCGATTGCGCTAAACAGTCCCATTGATACTAATCCCATAATAATTCCCGCTAATATAACTCCTAACATAACAGCTATTACACTCTTCTTGAAGTCCATATCTAAAAAACTTGCTGCAAGAGTTCCTGTCCATGCTCCTGTACCTGGTAGTGGAATACCAACAAATAGGAATAATGCAACATACAATCCTTTTCCTGCTTTTTCTTGTAGCTTTTTTCCACCTTTTTCGCCTTTTTCTAAGCAAAAAGTAAAGAATTTACCTATATATTTTTTATCTTTTCCCCATAATAGTACTTTTCTGGCAAATAAGTATATTACTGGTACTGGTAACATATTCCCTATTATACATAGTATGTATAGTGGCAATATTGGTAATGGGTCTCCAAGCCACGCACTTAAACCAATAGGTACCGCTCCTCTTAACTCAATTAATGGGACCATTGAAACTAAAAATACTAGTATATATTTTTTTAACATATTATTTATTCACTCCTTAGAAATCAAACTGGATTTATTTTACTATAATATTTATTAAAAGTCTATAAATTTTATTCACTTTTTATTGAGACTTCGTTTCCATATTTAACTTGAAACCATATACTTACAACTTTAACTTCAATTCTATATTTTTCTCATCATATTTTCTGTACTTAACTCCACAATAATCCAATAATTTCTTAGATACCACATTCCCATCTGTTCCATCATATTTGTCAGATTTATAAATTATTTCCTTTATTCCTGATTGAATAATGGCTTTTGCACATTCATTACATGGAAATAAGTCAACATATATTCGTGATCCCTCTAAGTTAGAGCCTTTGTTATTTAAAATTGCATTTAATTCTGCATGACAAACATATGCGTATTTTGTGTTAAGAAAGTCCCCTTCCCTATCCCAAGGCATACTTTCATCATCATATCCATTAGGTGCTCCATTATATCCTAAGGATAATATTTTATTATCTTTACTAACAATACATGCTCCAACCTGTGTGTTTGGGTCTTTACTTCTTTGTGCTGAAAGCATTGCAACTCCCATAAAATATGTATCCCAACCTATATAATCTTCTCTCTTTTTTTGCATTTTGTTCACTTTCCTTTCTTGTGAAGATTATATTAGTTTTTGTTGTTTTTGTAAATAAAAATTCTTTAAATTTTCATTTCTATTCTTGTGTTACATTACAATTAAAACCACCTAGTATTTATTTTTTATATGACTAACAAAATAGAGCTTTCATTTTATTGAATGCATAAAATGACGCTCTATTTATCCTTATATCTTGTTTTTATTTCTGTGTAAATTAGTTTCTTCCGCATCCACAACCACAATTTGTGAATAATAGTAAGAACACTATTATAAAGAATAATATTTCGCTGTTGCATCCATCTCCATTGAATAGATTACCTAAAAATCCGTTGTTTCCACATCCACATCCGCAATTTCTTCCTTCTTCTGGCATATCTTTCTACCTCCTTTTTATTTTATATGATATAATATGCAAATTCAAAAAAATGTGTTACAATAGTATATAAATATTGGGACAAAATACATTGTAATTTAAAATAGTTATATGATAAAAAGAAAGGGATAATATGAGTAAATTTGATAAGATTGAATTACTATCACCTGTTGGTGATTTTAATTGTTTAAAAGCAGCTGTTCAGTCAGGTTGTGATTGTGTTTATTTTGGTGGAAACATGTTTAATGCAAGAACTTCTGCTAATAATTTTAATGATGAAGAACTAAAAAAAGCAATTGAATATGCAAAAATCAGAAATGTTAAAACTAATTTGACTTTAAATACATTGATTAAAAATGATGAATTCTCAGATAGTATAAATCTCGCAAAAAAAGCATATGAATATGGAATTGATGCTATTATTGTTCAAGATTTAGGTTTAGGAAAAAGACTTATAGAACTTTTTCCAGATTTACCAATTCACGCAAGTACTCAAATGACTATACATAACTTAGATGGTGTTTTAGAGGCTGAGAAATTAGGATTTAAGAGAGTAGTTCTTTCAAGAGAATTATCAATGGATGAGATTAAATATATTTGTGATAATTCTAATATTGAAATAGAAGTATTTATTCATGGTGCTTTATGTATTTGCTATTCTGGACAATGCCTTTTATCAAGCATGATTGGTGGTCGTTCACGGAAATCGTGGTAAATGTGCCCAACCTTGTAGATTACCTTATGAATTAATAAAAAAAGAATATGAATCTGAAAATACAGAAACACTTGATAAAGGCTACCTATTAAGCCCAAGAGATTTGTGTTCTTTAGACCTACTCCCTACTTTAGTAGATTTAGGAGTAACATGTTTTAAAATTGAAGGGAGATTAAAAAATCCTGAATATGTATCTACAGTAACTAGAATTTACAGAAAATATATAGATTTAGCACAATCAGACAAGCCTTATATCATTGAAGAGGCTGATAGAAAAGACTTGCTACAAGTATTCAATCGTGGTGGTTTTTCTACAGGGTATCTTGCCCCTGAGCCTAATTCTAATTTAATATATAAAAACAAATCAAATAATATGGGAATACCCTTAGGAACAGTTTCAAATTTTAATAGCAACAAGGGATATATAACATTAAAATTACAGGATGAACTTTCTATTGGTGATACTGTTAGCCTTGAAAAAGAAACTGGAACTTACACTATATCTGAATTAATGATAAACAAACACAATACCCCTTCTGCCAAAAAAGGTGATATTGTAAAAATTGGTAGAATAAAAGGCAAAATTTCTGTAAATGATAGAATTTTCAAGATGAGTTCTAAAAGACTTAATACCATCACAAATGATTATCTAAATAATGAAAATATCAAGATAAAAATAAATTGTAAAATTACTATTCACCATAATACTCCAGTTGCTATGAGAATTTTTACTGATGATATTGACACAGTTAATAGTAGTAGTAATTCTGTTTTGAGTAGTAATGCAAATTCGTCACCATTATATAAAAATTTAGACTTTACAATTACATCAGACTTGATCCCAGTTAATGCAATTAATTCGCCAATAACTAAGGAAAGAATTATAGATCAAATTAACAAACTTGGAGGTACTCCTTTTGAATTTGCAAATATTGATGTAGATTTGGATGACAATTTATATATCCCAAGTATTAGCCAATTAAATCAGCTACGCAGGGATTGTGTTAGTAAATTAGAGGAAATTTTGCTAGATAGAATTCATAGAAAATGTGATATCAATTATCAAGATTACAATAATAACATTATTAAAAACAATATAAATAAAAGTATTTCCATTCTGCTAAATATCCTTAAAACAGATTTTGAATACTCTAAACTAAAAAATGTAGATAGAATTTACATACCGCTAAAATACTTTTATATGCCACAATTCGCGCCAAAAATTCTCGAAATAACTAATATTGCAGATACATATATTTATATGCCATCTATTATGAAAGACTCTGTTATTAAACAGGTATGCAAAAGTTTAGACAAAATATTGACAACATATTCTATAAAAGGATTTGTAATATCAAATATATCACAAATCCACTTATTACAAGATTATACAAATGACTATGAATTAATATCAAATTATACCATGAATGTATACAACAATTATACTATACAAGAATTAGAAAACCTACATATATCATGTATCACACTATCACCTGAGCTTGATAAATCCACTCTATCATCTATTACTTCTAAAGCAAAAACAGAAGCAATTGTATATGGAAACACACCTGTTATGACAACAAACTATTGTTTACTTTCTAAAAGTAACAACTGTTTACAAAAATGTAATTACAACTGTAGCAATCAAAATCAAGAATATTACCTTAAAGATAGACTAAATATGAACTTTAGAATAATACCAGACTCATTCTCTAAAACTACCACTATTTTTAATAGCAAAAAAACCAGTATTTATTCTAACGACTTAAATGTAGACTGCATAAGACTTGATTTTATAGATGAAGATATCAAGGATATTTGCGAAATTGTAAAAATATTTAAAAATGGAGAGTTTTTAGAAGGCACTGAATATACAAATGGAAATTTCAACAGAATAGTATAAAGCCCAAAAAACTTTTTAATTGAGTAATCCAAAAACCCTACTAATCAACAACACAACCAAATAAACCACAACAATACAAGCCCCTGTAGGCAAATTCACCAAAGAAGAGATCACCAACCCAAACAAGAAGCACAAAATCGAAATCGCCACAGACATCACAGCCATCTCCTTAAATGAGTGTGTCAACCTTCTAGCAATAATAGCAGGAAACACAATTAAACTAGAGATCAACAAAGTACCCATCATTCTCATACCAATAACAACAACTAAAGCTGTAAATAAAGCAATCAAAAACTGGTAAAAAGTAACACTAATCCCACACACTTTCGCATAATTTTCATCATAAGTAATCATAAACAATCTATTGTAAAAGAATACAAATGCAATTACAAGTAGTACAGACAAACATACGCTAATAACTACATCACCAGTAGACATAGTTAAAATACTTCCAAACATGTAATTATAAACATCAATATTAAACCCTTTTGACAAAGCAGTAATAATAACGCCAAAAGCCAATGCACTTGTTGAAACCAACGCAATCGTTATATCTCCTGACTCACCCTTTTTTTGACTAATTACTAATATAATGAATGAAGCAACAATTACAATTGGAATTGAAATATACATTTGTGGTAAATTAAGCACTAAAGCCAAAGATAAAGCTGCAAAACCCACTTCACCTAATCCATGACCTATCATAGAATATCTTTTTAGTACTAAAATAACACCTATTAAAGCAGCACAAAATGAAATTGCTATACCACAAATTAACGCTCTTTGCATAAATGGGTATTGCAATAAACTAATGAAAAACTCCATTCTTATTCCCCTTCTTTCCAATTATTTATATCGCCATCAAACTTGATAGTGGTAGCTAAACAAATAACCCTTACATCAGATGACTTAACCTCATCCAAATCATGAGTTGCCATTATTATAGTTAACCCCTGTTCTTTATTTAGTTTGTTTAAAATCTCATAAAACTCTTTTGTAATATTTACATCAAGACCACTACATGGCTCATCCAATATAAGTAGTTCAGGCTTTCTTATTAAAGCCCTTGCAAGCATAATACGCTGTCTTTGACCGCCGGAAAGGTCTGATATTTGTTTATTTATTATGCTATCTATATCTAATAACTTGCATACCTCGTTAAAATTCTGGTAGTCCTCTTTTTTATAGAACGGTAGGCTTTTTCGTTTTTGTACACCTGTCATAATAATTTCTTTTCCGATTGCTGGGAAATCTATGTCTGTTAGGTTATTTTGGGCTAGGTATGAGATTTTATCTGGAGTAATATTTTTTACTATTTCTCCGGAATCTTTTTTGTTTAGACCTACTATTGTTTTTATTAGTGTACTTTTTCCTGAGCCATTTGCTCCAATAAGACATATATATTCTCCTTTTTTTACATTAAAGGATATGTCTTTTATTGCGGTGTGGCCATTATATGTGGTTGTTAAATTTTTTATTTCTATTATATTCATTTTTATATTTTCCTTTCTTGCACAATTATTTCAATGCTTCCTTTAAATTAGCCAAATTCTGCCTCATTATGCTTACATAACTTGCACCATTTTCAATTTCTTCCTTAGATAAATTATGAACTGTATTAAAAACCAGCATTTTTGCACCAGTTTCTTCTGAAATCGTCCTTGCTACATTCCCATTAGTATATTCTTTGTAAAAAATCACTGGCAACTTATTTTCCTTGATATAATCAATAACATCCTTAACCTGCTTTGTACTTGGCTCTGTATTTTCCCCACAAGCCTGGTAAGCAGTAACAAACTCTAAATCATATCTTTCTATAAAGTACGAATATGCAAAAGCCCCTCCAAATGCAATTTTCCTTGTCCTAGAACTATTTACAGTCTGTTCAATCTCAGCATCTAATAATTCAATTTGATTTATATATTCATTTGAATTATTCCTATAAAACTCTTCATTTTCAGGATCTACTTGGCACAATTCATTTTCAATACTTCGTATCATTTGAATTGCATATAATGGATTTAACCATATATGTGGATCATATGAATGATGATGTTCATCTGTATCAGCATGATTATCATCTTTATTATCATTTTCTTCATGTGTCTCATCTGTTTCATAACCATGTTCTTCTTCAAATTTCTCCACATTTATTAAATCTACAGTTGTAGATAAATCTAAAACATTAATCTCTTTTTCCATACCTGAAATCAAACTACTTGCCCATGGTTCCATCTCTTCACCTGTATACACAAACAAATCAGATTCATCAATTTTAATCATATCTTGTGGAGTAGGTTCATAAGTATGGCTCTCTGCCCCTGGAGGTAACAACAAAGTTACATTTACTTTATCCCCACCTATTTGTTTTACAAAATCATATTGCGGAAATAATGTTGCAATAACCTCCACCTTATCATCTGACTTTTTATTATCCACTCCGAACTATATTCGAAATTATTACTACAAAAACCGAAAATATTAAAGTTACTACTAATAAAAAAGCTATATTTCTCTTCATTCTCTCATCCATGCTAAAAATTACTTAGCACATGTCTCCTTTCTGCAATCTTTACACAAACCATACAAAATTGTCTTCACACTATCCAACTCAAAATCATGTTCTTTTGAAATATGATTTCTAACATTTTCAAACTCTTCGCACTCCAAATGTATAATTTTATTACACTTCTCACACTTCAAATGATAATGTTCAGAACAATTTTGGTCCTCTATATATTGATAACAACTACAATTACGATTCTCTACCATATATTTCTTAACTATATTTTGTTTTACTAAATCATTTAAATACCTATATACAGTAGACTTTCCTATCCCATCATTATTTTCTAAATTAAAATGAGCTAATATCTCCTCAGCTGTAATGTTTGAATCTCTATTTTCCTTCAAATAACTTAAAATCTTTTCCCTTTGTTTAGTATTATACCTATTTTTCAAATATTCTCACCTCTCAATTTGAAACTAAGTTTCATTTTATCACTTTTATGCAATTAAGTCAATACTCTTATTATAAATTCACAAATTATAGTTACCGTTTAACACCTTTCACATAAGAAAATTCTATAGAGTATTAAAATTGGATAGTAATGTAAAAATAGGAATATAATATATATACCCCTATTTTTAAATAACTATCCAATTTTACGGCTTATTACATAAGTATTAACTAGTATGACATATTAAAATATTAATATTCTGTAATCTCAATACTCTCAATAACAACATTCTCTACAGGCTTATCATTCTCATCAGTATTAGTATTAGCAATCTTATCAACCACATCCATACCCTCTATAACTTGACCAAACACGGTATGTGCAAAAAATAAATGCATACTACCACCATAAGTCTTATACGCTTCTATCAAACCTTTAGGATAACCATACTGAGATAACATTTTTCCAGTATCTTCATCATATCCTGCTTGTTCAATAAAAAACTGACTTCCATTAGTATCAGCCCCTGCATTTGCCATACACAAAGCACCTCTATAAGGAACTAAATCATAAGAAAATTCATCTTCAAAATCTTCTCCCCAAATGCTTTCTCCGCCTGAACCGGTTCCTGTAGGATCTCCACCTTGAATCATAAAATCTTTTATAACTCTATGGAATGTTAAACCATTATAATACCCACTTTTACTGTGTTCTATAAAATTCTCAACTGCCTTTGGAGCAGCATCTTTAAAGAACTTAACTTTGATATCCCCATAATCTTTTATATGAAATATGGCAATAGTTTCTCCTTTCTCAGGCATTGCAACTTGTTTTTCAGCATTAGCCTTATAATCTATAGATTCCAAGTCTACCTGATCTTCTGAATCATCTGAGTTATCACTATTAGATGAACTGCTATTACTACTATTTCCATTACTACTGCTATTATTATCTTTTGAGTTATTTGTATCATCTCCACATCCTGACAATAAAATTATTAAAACAAACATAATAAGAATTAAAAAAACATTTTTTAAAATTGTTTTCATATACATACCTCCTAAAAATATAAATATATAATAAAATAAAATTTTTATAATCGCTCAAATTGTTAAAAATCTATAATATCAATACTCCTCAATTTTAACATAAAGTTTCTCTTCACCAGAATAATATTTCTCAACTTCAATTTTGGTAATTTGAGTATCATCCCTAAAAGCCAGCTTATTCATCGAATCCAAAACAATCTTAACTATATTATCAATATCTGGTTTTTTGGTAGGACTGACAGTATTAGCTAGCATCTGTTCCCTTTGTGCTTTATTTACAGCCTTTGGTACTTCGAAATAGGCTACAATAGTAACTTTTGCCCTACCTTCAATAGTTTGGTATCTTGGATATTTTAATAAGAAATATTGTTCTATAAGGCTTTCATAATCTTTGGTTTTAGTAGGAGTATAGACATGTCCTGTATAACTATTTACTCTAGGTCTTCCTTTTCCCATAATTTTAGCAGGAACTTCGAATTCATAAACCATTTAATAATCCCCCTATATTCAAAATAATAATAACTTAATTATACCTTTTTAACCATTTGCTCAAACTTATTTTCATATTCTGTTGGATAACAATAGTCAAAACAAATGAATTTATTATCAACTTTATAAACATAGCAATATTCTATATAATCATCACCATTATCTTCGAATTTTAGTTGAAC
>CANRGM010000034.1 GCA_947630155.1 uncultured Clostridia bacterium | reverse complement strand
AACTGAAAAAGAGAGCTAACTAATTTATCTAATCAACTCCCTTATCTCGCATCATTATTTTTCTCTTGTTCCATTCTCATACGAGCATGAATTTCCAAAGCCTTATCTCTATCTGATTAATGTTTTACATTACTAATTCTTGTTCATATGCGAAACTATTTTCATACACTGCATCTATACCAATATCTATTGCACCGTTGTCCCATACAATAATGCCATTTTCAATATGTGCATTTTTAAATACTTCAAAATTTTCTAATTTTTGATATGCGGGATATTGTAATAAATATTTTGCATCAAATATTCGTTTTTCTCCATTTGAGAATGTAACCAACATACACAATTCTGAAACAACTTTTATATCAACAATTTTTAATTCTTTATTATTAAAATTTTCAGCATAAGCTATATCATTAACTATATACATTGTAGCCACCTCCTACTCTAAAGGTTTTATATTATCAAAAGGTATTCCTTGTACAGCATTGTTCCATGCTTTATATAATTCATCTTCGTGTAAAATCATCCATGCTTGTAATAGTTTCAATTTTTTTATTGGCAATGAGCCACTTAACAATTCTCCATCAATTCCTACAGACGCCTCATATTCTCCATAATAAACATGAATATGTGGTTTATGATGTTTCTCACTATCGAGAAAAATTAATTTTATAATCATTCCTTGAAATCTACTTAACTCTAGCATAATTTCCTCCTTTTTTTACTATTTTAGCATAACAAATTAATATTGTAAATATATATAATTTCAAATTTATTTATCAGAAGGTCACACAAAATCTTTGTAATTGTTCTCTCTGTTCGTCTTTCAGTTTTTTGTAACCAAAAATAATGTTTGCTATTAGGATTTAAAATAACTCTACTTTGAACTCTCAACCGAACTCAAAATTTTGCTTAATATTACAGAACAAGCAATTTAACAATATTCATTTTTATCCCTTCTATACACACTTTTTCAATAAAATTATCTAATATGTCTATTTCTTCATAAATATGCTGTTCAGGTGTCTGCCTGTCCCTGTTAATAAAAAAATTTTTTGTAAAATTTCAACAATTTAAAAAAACTACTAGACTTCTATAAAATCTTTTGATATTATATTATCATACAAAAAGATAAAGCTATTATATATAGTTAATTTAGGAGGTTCTTATGAAGAAGTTATTAAAAATATCTTTAATACTAGTAGTTATGCTAGCATTTTCAATTAATTTATCAACATTTGCAGCAAACACAGAGAGCATATCTAATAATGATGATTATATTGCAACAGTTGGAGCAACAAACTCAAATAGTAACAGTAGTTCATCTCAAACAACTGTTAGCTCAGTTAAGGCATTAACTGATGGAGAATTATCTATATCTGATATATTAAATATTTTATTAATTGCAACAGGTGTTGTTATAATAATGTTGTCAATTGCAATTTTTATAAAATTAAAGTAAATTTTTACAAATATGGAAATATTTAAAATGGGTATTTATATATTAATACTCATTTTTTTTATATAACTTTTTTTCATTTATTTTGCCCAATTATTGTGTAATAAATTATTATGAATATTTTAAATTTATTTATTAATACTATTATTAAATACAAACTTTTTATTTTGTATTATTTATATAGAATTTAAGAGGAGGAAAACAATGAAAAAAAGTATATTTATAATTTCTTTTGTTTTAGTTGCTTTATTTTTTTCATTTTCATGTGTATTTGCTGAAGACGGTGGTCAAAAAGTTATTAATGATATAAAAAATACAACTAATGGAGCATCAGACATGGTTCAAGATGCTGCAAATGGAACTGGCGGAGCAATTGGTAATGGTGCAAACGATGTAAGAGATGGTGCTGAAAATGTAGCAAATGATGCAAAAGATGCTGTTGAAAACGCTGGCAATGATATAGGTTCAGGAGCAGAAAATACTGGTAATGATATTAAAAATGGTACAGAAAATACTGAAAATAACATGAGAAATCAATCTGATAATGCTTACACAGCAACTAGAACATCTACTAATGGAACAGGTAATTTTATGAGTAGAGATATATGGACTTGGATAATTGTTGGAATAATTGCAATAGTTATTGTAGCTCTTATTTGGTACTACGCTAGTAGAAACAATGGTTAATTTATTAAAAATAAAAATTTTGGGGAATTAATTTTATGTTACCCCAAAATTTTTATGTGTATATTAAATATTTTAAACATATTAATCTCTTTTTATGCTACACTTTTAATGCTTGCTGAATTTTTCTTTGAGCATCCTTTTTAGCTAAATCCTCACGTTTATCATATAATTTTTTGCCTTTACCTATACCTAGTTCAACTTTTACTAAACTACCTTTAAAATACAGACTTATTGGAATAAGAGCATATCCTTTAGTTTGTATTTTTCCGATTAATTTATTAATTTCTCTTTTGTTTAATAATAATTTTCTATCACGTAATGGATCTTTGTTAAATATATTTCCATGTTCATATGGACTTATATGCATAGAATAAATATATACTTCTCCATTTTTTATTCCTGCATAGCTTTCTTTCAAATTAACTTTTCCTTGCCTAATTGACTTAATTTCCGTACCACTAAGAACAATTCCAGCTTCTATTGTGTCTTCTATATTGTAATTATGCCTTGCGACAGGATTTTTTGCAATTAATTTATTCATAATCTTTACCATTCCTTTTGTTTTTTATCATTATAGCATTTATATTTTATAATATCAACTTAAACTGATAAGATTATATCAATCTCTTTCATTAAATTTTTATACTTGATAAAAAACACATCCTTGTCTTCTACTTGTAAAGAATTTTCCATTTCTTTAATTATTACAGCTGCACTTTCTATATTTATTTTTCTGCCAATGTATTCATCTTTTTTATTTGAAACATTTGAAAAACTCATTTTAAGATTATTCACAGAATTTTGCAATTGTTCCCAATCCTCTAATGTTGCATATTTATAGCACATCAGTAAATTATATTTAGAATCTATAACATTTTTTTCTTTATCTGTACCATATATTTCAATAAACTTTGGCAAAAAACCATATAAATTGATTACATTATCTAAAACCGAGATATTATCTTCATTTTTGATTGCAACTGCTAGCTTATCCATATTGTCACTAAAATTATTTATATCCTCAGAAGATACTCCAATTTCTTTTAAATCTAATGAAACTATTGTCCATGTAGAATATACATTTTCTATTTTACTTTTTAATATATCCCAATTAACTTCTATCTGTTTCCCTAAAATATTGCTTGATTCCATTGAAAAGCTTTTGTTACTAGAACTTGAACCTTTACTTCCCTCTTGATTATTTTCTGTACTACTTTGTTGTTGTTCGCCTTGACTATTTTCACTTTGCTTCTGTTCTCCTTGACTACTACCACCCTCTTGATTGCTAGAACTACTATCTCCTTGTGATGACTCAGATTGGTTAGATGTATCTTTCATTTCTTGAACTTCAACTTTATATTTGGTATAGTTTATATTATTTAATTGATTTGCTATTGATGTTAATTCACTATCAAAATATGAAATCTCTGAATTGACTTTTTGTTGTATACTTTGCTTATCTTCATCTGAACTACATCCAGTTAGTAAAAATAATAACATAATTATAATTAAAATACCTAAATTTAATTTCAATATTTTTTTCAAAAAATCACCTCTGTTTAATATCATTCCCTAAATATTACCTTTTATTCTTATGTATATATATTTCTAAAAATAAAATAATAATATTAAAGGATTTTAAATGCAATCAGAATTTAATAATAAATTTTTGATTATATGTTATATGTGAAAGGACAATGTTATGCAATCAATAGTACGTTTATATAGTGTTTTACCAAATGAAATTGAAAAATTTTTAACTCATTTTTATGGAAGTACTTCTTTTGATAAAAGTAATATTTCAGGAAAACAATGGCAAAAAGAATATCCAAATCCAATAGAAATTGTAGATATCATAGGAGCATATATAGAAAATATAGAAAATTACAATCTAACTATGTGGATTAGTATAGATAGTGGTGTATTTATTAAGGTTTCTGAAGATAATGCAGATGAATTAATACGATATTTATATGAAAGATTTCCATATTAATCAAGTAATAAAACTTTTTAATACTAGAGCTTGTTATACTATGTTGTAGAAAAAGTGCTATTATTATTAATCATACTTGGATCATAATAATAGCACTTTTTAATTAGTTAATTGTTATCTTCCTGTGTTTCTTCTATATCATTATTTTCATTTGATTCTGTAGTCTCATTGGTTTCATCATTATTTATTGTTTCAATTATTTCAACTGTTTCAATTGTTTCATTTTCCCCGTTTATTTTGCTTGTTTCATTTGATTTGTTTGTTTCAACTTCCTCTATCGTTTCATTAGGCTTACTTTCTTCACTAGATTTATTTACTTCATTTGATTCATTTGAATCAACTTCTTGTACTGCGCCACATTTAGGGCAAAATTTAGCATTTATTGATATTTCAGCAGCACATTTATTGCATAAACGTAAATTCTTTAAAGAACGAACCTCATTATTCATATCTTCTATTTCTTTAGAATATGCATCAATCTTTGAACACTCTTCTATTAAATCGCTTTTTATATCTATATTTTCTTCTCTAATATGCTTTTCATAAACCTTTTTACCAATTTCAATATAAATTTCTTTTATTTTTTCCTTATCATCACTAATTAATGCTTTTAATTTTATTTCTCTAGTTAATTTACTTGTTTTCTCTGCTGTGTTTTTATATGTCTCACTTGCCTTTTTACTTAAATTATCAAAAAATCCCATAATATACCTCCATTTTATTATTATAACTATTCTTACAAAAATTATTCAAAAGAAATCTAAGGAACGTCCCTAAATTTCATCTCTTAACTTACATATTCTGCTTTTCTTTCTCTAGTCATTAACATTTTTACTGCTTCTTTTGGTTTTAAATTATTATATAATACATCATAAACTGCATTTACTATTGGCATTTCAACATTAAATTTCTTAGCCAATTTATAGGCAACATCAATATTATCTATACTTTCAATTGTCATTCCTACTTCTTTTTTTGTTTCCTCTAATGTTTTTCCAGAACCAATTAGTTTTCCAGCCTTTCTATTTCTGCTATGTTCACTTAAACAAGTTACAAGTAAATCACCTAGACCACTCAAACCATAAAAAGTATCTTTTTTACCTCCCATGGCAACACCTAGCCTTGTGATTTCACCTAAACCTCTTGTAAGTAATGCAGCAAATGAATTATCTCCTAATTTCATTTGTGTTGCAATTCCTGCACAAAATGCCAATATATTTTTTAGTGCTGCTCCTGTTTCTACTCCTTTTACATCTTTTGATGTATATACTCTCATATGTTCACACATGAATACATCTTGCATAAGTTCTAATAAGTCATCATCTTCTGAAGCTGCCACTAATACAGTTGGTGCACCAATAGAAACCTCTTCTGCATGGCTTGGGCCAGATAAAATTCCAATTTTTACATTTGGAATTTCAGATTTTATCACTTCGTCTAATGTTGACAAAGTATCATTTTCAAAGCCCTTTGAGCAAATTATTATTGGTTGATTTGTAACATATTGTTTATATTCATTTACTATACTTCTTGTAAATTTTGATGGGGTAACATGTAAAATAATGTCTGTATCTTTTATCGCTTCTTCATAACTCAAAGTACACTTTATTCCATTAGGAATTTCTATGTTTGGTAAAAACATACATCTTTTTTCATTATTAATCATATCTGCTTCTTCCTTAGCAAAAGACCATATTTTAACCTCATTCCCTAATTTAACAAGATGAATTCCAAGGGCTACTCCCCAACTTCCACTCCCTATTATTGCTATTTTTTTCATATTATTCCTCCCTGCTGTTTTACAAATTATTTTTAACTATTTTTTCAGACTAACTCTATTTTCAGTTCCTGAATATATTCTTTTCAAGTTTGATCTATGATTAAATATTACTAAGACTGCCATTGCTATTCCAAAAATCACGTAATTATAGCCATCTACAATATAGTTATCTTTTATAAATATAGTCAATACTGGGAATAATACAGCCGCCATTATAGAGCCAAGTGATACCATCCTTGTTAAAATCATTACAACTAATGCAAATACAAGGCAAATCACTCCAATTAAAGGATTTATAAATAATAATACACCTAAAGATGTTGCAACACCTTTTCCTCCTCTAAATCCAAAAAATGCTGGAAAAGTATGTCCTAATACTACAAAAAATCCTGCTAATTGTACTAAAATTGCTGAATTGATATTATCTATAACTTTCCCTAATAAATATGCTACTAATATTGCCACTAAACCTTTTGCTATATCTAATATAAGTGTTAGAGCTGCTGCCCCTCTGCCTACACTTCTTAACATATTAGTAGTTCCTGCATTACCACTGCCTTTTTCTCTTACATCAAACCCTGCAATTCTTTTACTTAATATAACAGAAAAATTTACACTTCCTATTGCATACGCAATTATTGCCATTAATATATATGTTGCTACCATCACAAATTCCTCCTTTTTCTTTTGATAATTTAATTTTTATAAAAATTTTATTTTATAACTAATTTTCTATGTATAACAGTTAATCATCTTTCTTTTCTCTTACAATTATTCTAATTGGTGTTCCTGTTAAAATAAATTCCTTTCTTAGTTGATTCACTAGATACCTCTCATATGAAAAGTGAAATAACTGTTTATTGTTAACAAAAACTACAAATGTAGGTGGTTTTGTACTTGCTTGTGTCATATAAAATAATTTTAGTCTCTTTCCTTTATCAGTAGGTGGTTGTACTATTGCTATTGCTTCATTTAGAACTTGATTTAAAACAGAAGTTGGTATTCTCATTGCATTTTGATTTGCCACATTATTTATTAGTTCATATAACTTATTTACTCTTTGTCCTGTTTTAGCTGATATAAAAATTATAGGAGCATAAGATAGATATGCTAATTTGTTGTAAATATCTTTTTTATATTTCTCTACTGTTCCATTATCTTTTTCATATTCGTCCCACTTATTTACTACAATTATAATTCCTTTGCCAGCTTCATGCGCTTCACCTGCAATTTTGGCATCTTGTTCTGTTACTCCTTCATTTGCATCAATCATAAGTATACAAACATCAGCTCTTTCAATTGCTAAAAGTGTTCTCATAACACTATATCTTTCAAGATTTTCTGTAACTTTGCTTTTCCTTCTAATACCTGCTGTATCAATAAATACATATTTACCAAACTCATTTTCAAATTCTGAATCTATTGCATCACGGGTTGTCCCTGCTATATTACTTACTATTACCCTATTTTCTCCTAGAATCTTGTTTACTAGTGAAGATTTTCCTACATTTGGCTTTCCTATAATTGCTACCTTTATTATCTCACTATCATCTGCATTATTATTATCCTTTGGAAGTTCGTCATAAATAGCGTCTAGAACATCACCTATTCCTATAGCATTTACAGCTGATACTGGGTATGGATCACCTAAGCCAAGATTATAGAACTCATATATATCATCTGATGTTTTACCATAATTATCTGCTTTATTGCAAACTAGAACTATCGGTTTTTTAGACTTTTTCAACATTAATGCAATTTCTTTATCTGCTTCTGTTACACCTTGCTTTAAATCTGTTATAAATAATATTACATCTGCTATTGATACTGCCATATCTGCTTGTGTACGCATCTGTGATAATATTATATCATCATTTTCAGGCTCTATACCTCCTGTATCTATTAAAGTAAAGTCCATTCCTCTCCAATTTGTATCAGCATAAATTCTATCTCTTGTAACTCCTGGTGTGTCTTCTACAATAGAAATTCTTTTACCTACTATATAATTAAAAAATGTAGATTTTCCCACATTTGGTCTACCTACAATTGCCACTGTTGGTTTTGACATTTTCTCACCTCTTTATGACGTATATTTTATAATAAATTTTTATATTAGTCAAATTTTAATTGACATAATATTGTTTTTATGATATAATCTATCTATCTCTTTTGAGAAATTTTATATAATTGGAGGTTATCTCATGTCAGCAAACTTTAAACGGCAAATAGCCAAGGACATCAAGAAATTTCTTGAGCCTGAAGGTGCTAGTTCATCAACAACAAGTCACACAGAAAGTGAGGTTAAGCGGTTCATAGAGGCAAACCACAAGATTTCAATTTATGAAATCGGAAGTATAAAAGATATTCTAGAAGCCCATTATTCAGAAAGGACTGTTAGAAGGTTACTCAGCAAAGTAAAACGTTGTGTTGTTTGGGATGCATCTATCTGTAATGTTGGTACACAAAAACTGTTGCAACTTTTTTATGAGAATGAAGGAGTGGAAAATTTAATAACTTCATTAACATTTAATGAGTTGCTAAATCTTGTAAAAGCCAATACGGATAATTCAAGGAATGCCAAAATCTTGGTTAACTGTCTTCTTAATGATGCAAGTTCTAATTATTGTCGTACAGTTAATCTTGTACAAAATAATTCGTATGTTGACACACAACTTATTGAGTTTTGTGAGCAAAACTTGTACTCATTATATACTTATGACAAGTGTATGGCATTACGTGCTAAAGCCCATCGAGTTAATGTTCAGTATCTTAATCCTGAAGTAAAGCAGTTCTCATATACTCCAAATGAATATGGTAAAGATATTTTACTAGACGAAAGTGTTTTGTATCGGTCTTTAGAACAAATTGTAACACACGCACAAAACCTTGGCGCTAGAAAGTTTCTTATTACAAAATCCTTTGTTGATGCATTAGAGAGTAACAAGGAACTTACTTATACTCAACACTTTATACATTTTCTATTAGCTGACTTAAACGATGGTAATTACTCTACCTATATTTATGAGCACAAAAGTCAAGTAGTTTCAGACAATGAGAAAGGCTTAGATCTACAAAACACAGAAAAAATCGCTAACAAATATCAAGCAATCATATTTACAGCAAATTACAATAGGGCATTTCGTTATAAATGTAATAACACTTCGTTTTTTTACATCCCAAGCTGGAGCGATTTAAACACTCTAAAAAGTTTGCCTATCTCTTCTTTTCTGACTTCAAATGCTTGTCTTGACCAAAAACTTTGTGAAGAACAAACACTACATGAGTACACAGATGAGATTAATTGTTCCACCAGTTTATGTGAAGATTGTGATGCTGTGTTAAATCAGAGTTCTAATCCTACACAATCAGATGACTTACTTACAGATGATGTATCGCTTGAATCAAACTATGAAAGTGCAGAAGATTCTGAATATTCAGAAACTCCTGAAACTAATAGATTTGTGAGAATTATATCTTCTGATAATTCTAATGTATTGTGTAAACTCCCTCTTTTCAATAATAAGAAAAGAATTTTCGACGGTCGAAAAAATTTAAACGAGATGATTTGGGCATTAGATGCAAACATGGCAGAAATCAATCTTAGAAAGTACGGCAAAGTTGGAAATGGCATAACTATAGTTCATTGCATAAACGGATTAGATGGTATGTATTACATAAATGTTTACTATACTGTGAATATGAACAACAAACTGTGTGGAAACCTTATCTTTTCTTACTCATATAAAAAGGAGGATATTCCTAATATTCCGAAAGAATATAAGACTTTTGCCGAAAGAATTATGCTTATGACTTAAATTGACATGACCTAAAAACACACCACAAATTGTGGTGTGTTTTCATTTTATATACTAATTTTTACTTTACTAGAAAAATATATTTATTAATTATATAAAAAATAACACAATTTTTATAATTGTGTTATTTTTTATTATTCAGCTTCATTTACTGAAACTACTTGTTCTCCATTATAATATCCGCAACTTGGGCATACTCTGTGTTGCATCATTGTTTCATGACAATGTGGGCATTCTACTAGATTTGAAGCATTTAATTTCCATGTTGATCTTTTTGTATGTGTTCTAGCTTTTGACCATCTTCTTTTTGGTTGTGCCATTTTTATTCCCTCCTTATGTTATCTAGTTTGTATATTCTATTTTATTAAATTTATACCTTTTTAATGTCACTATAAAATTATACTAGTGTTTAACTGATTTGTCAATACTTGGTAGAAAATTTTATTTACTTCGCCAGAATTTTTTTGTTTTCCCCTGCATTATACTTATCATAAATTTTTCCAACTTTTTCTACACTATCCAATAATTCATTATATTCTATATCTTTAGCATAAAAATATGTTTTCTGATACACTTTCCACCTTTTTTGCATATCTTCATCAGCTCTAAGTAATTCTAAAGTTGCTTTCCAATTATGTATTAAATCTAAAGATTCTCTATGCTCTGATGTCAAATTAATTGCAACTCTTAATAGCTTTTTATTTATTTTCTCATCCTGAGTATTTATTAACATATACACATCATAAAAATCCCTTATTCTAGTACCTGCAATACCTCTTTTTATAACAGACTCAAATTTTTCTGCCAAAATTGTTTCAATATTATATGACCAAACAGGAATATTTCTATCCTCTAATAATAAATTATAATCATATTCAATTTCTTTGTATGTAATAGCATCACCTGTTGTTATGTCTATTTTAAAAATAACTGGCATTGAATTTTTAAATTTAGCTTCAAAAGTAGCCCTATATCCATTATAATCGTCATCTTCACGAATCAGTTCTATTTTATTCATCTTGAAGGTTATATCATCATCAAGTTCAATTTCACAAATTTCATTAAGTATTTTTGTAGCATTTTCTTTAGTTAATTCAAACCCTTTAACAGTTGTATCCATGTCCATTGTTGATCTACTAGACATTCCTAAAATAGCTGATATAAGCATTCCACCTTTTAAAATAAAGTTATCCCTATATTTAGATTGTGCTATTCTTTCTAAAAGTCTTTCTAACATATATATTTGAAGTACAGATTGTGGCGCTACCTTTTTTTCCTTTGATATATTATTTATTTTTGCCTTTAAACTCATTACATTTCCTTGCATATTTAATTCCTCCATTTATTGCTTTTTATTTTATA
>CANRGM010000033.1 GCA_947630155.1 uncultured Clostridia bacterium | reverse complement strand
GCATAGCTCAGCTGGGAGAGCATCTGCCTTACAAGCAGGAGGTCATAGGTTCGAGCCCTATTGCGCCCACCATTTTCTTATAAAGAATATTTAGGAAACTAAATATTTTTTATTTACGGCCTGGTAGTTCAGTTGGTTAGAACGCTAGCCTGTCACGCTAGAGGTCGACGGTTCGAGCCCGTTCCAGGTCGCCATTTTTTTATTTATAGATAAATTAAATAAAAGGCTTGATAGCTCAGTTGGTAGAGCAGAGGACTGAAAATCCTTGTGTCAGTGGTTCGATTCCACTTCAAGCCACCAGTTAAACGCCTATATTTCAGGCGTTTTATTCGTTTAAAATGAAAAAAACTCTATACCAAATACCATTTAACTTCAGATATTTTTTATTTCAAAAAATAAAGAACCTTTTTTACATATAAGAATATCATATATAGGGGATAACTTATCACGAAGTGAATCTACTTGAATTAATTGGAGGTATTATATATGGAAGAACTAATTTTAACTGAAGAAATGTTAGAAGAACTTTCAAATGGTAAAGGAGATGAAGAAAATGAATAGCAAATTAGTTAATGTTGAAGTACCCGCGTATACAGGAAATTACACTAAAGGTAGAAGCGGACGAAAGATTGAGACTATTACCATACACCATATGGCAGGAATATTATCTGTAGAAGATTGTGGAAAAGTATTTCAAAAAGCAGGTAGAAATGGATCTAGCCATTATGGAATTGATTCAGATGGCCGTATAGGTCAATATGTAAATGAAGAAGATACAGCATGGACCAATTCAAATTGGGATAGCAACTGTAAATCTGTAACAATAGAAGTATCTAATAATGAAATAGGTGGAAGCTGGACCATATCTGATCAAGCATTAAATAGTCTTATTAAGTTAATTGCAGATATAGCTCAAAGAAATAATTTGGGGACAATAGTAAAAGAAAAAAATTTAACATGGCATAGAAAGTTTTCTTCAACAATATGTCCAGGAGAATATTTATTAAGTAAAATAGATTATATTGTAGAACAAGCAAATTTGATAAATCAAGGAGAAAGTATTCCAACACCAGAACCTAGTAAAAAAATAGATGTTAAATATCAAGCATATGTTAATGGTTGGTTGGAAGATGTTATAAATTGTAATAATACAGCAGATGGATATGCTGGTATTTATGGAAAGGCTATGACCGGCTTTAGAGCCAACACAGTAGGAGATGAAAGTGTGGCAGGAAAACTCATTTATAAAGTTCATACTCTAAATGGAGTTTGGCATGATGAAGTAACAGATAGGGAAAAGGATAAAAATGGAGATGATTATGCCGGAATACTTGGAAAAACAATTGATGGTGTGATGATTAAAGCAACAAAAGGAACTGTTAAATATAGAGTTCATGTGGTAAATGGTAGCTGGTTACCTTGGGTAAATGGCTATGATGTAAATGATTCTGTAAATGGTTATGCAGGCAATTTAGGAAGTGCTGTTGATGGAATTCAAATTCAAATAGTTTAGCAATTTTTGAGAAATTTAGGAGAAATTTTGGGACGTTCCTTAAATTTCTCTCATTTTTATGTTAGCAAAAATTTATTATGAGAGAGATTTAAGAAACATCCCAAAGTTTCATTTAAATATAAAAAAAGATTGATAATTTTTATTTCTAATGTTATTATTATGATATGTAAAAAATATAATCATATATGGGGGATGAAAAATGAACAGATCTGAATTAAAAAAAGAAGCAAAAGAATCATTAAGAGGAAGATGGGGGATTGCGATTGGAATTATTGCATTATACATGGTAGTATCACTTGCTATATCAATGATAGCTGCATATATTCCTGGAATTGGAGGTATTGCATCAATAGTAATTACAGTTCCATTAGCATATGGTTTTGTTGGGCAAATAATTAAATTCTCAAGAAGAGAAGAAGTGGGATATTTCGATTTCTTCACAATAGGATTCAAGAATTTTAGTAGAACATTTTCTATTTTTGGAAATACATTATTAAAAATTTTACCATTTCTTATTATCTATATAATCGCTTCAGTCTTGTTTGCTGTAGCTTTAGTATTTGTAGCTGCCTTTTCATTATCTGGAACTATAGCATCTGTGACTTTGGTATCACCGGAACTACAATCTGAAATTACTAATTATTTTAGCGGTTTCGCTACAGGAATAGGTATTCTTGTAATAATTTTAATTGTGTTAGCAATAATTTGGTTAATTGCAGTTATAGCATTAGCAGTAAGATATTATTTATATACATTAGCAAATTATATAGGAAATGATAACCCTGAAATGACAGGAAAAGAAGCGGTAGAAAAAAGTGCTGAACTAATGAAAGGTCACAGATGGGAGTATTTTGTATTATCATTATCATTTCTTGGCTGGGCCATTCTAGCTTCATTTACATGGGGAATTGGTTATTTGTGGTTAGTACCTTATATTCAAGTTACAACAGTTAAATTCTATGAACATGTTGCCGGAATTAATAAAGAAAATACAACTGATAATGATATTGTTGAAATTCAATAAGAAAAAACAAGAGAATGAGCAAATTACGCTCATTCTCTTATAACTTTTTTCGTAATAATATTTCTTTTAGAATCATTCATTTTATCAATATCTTCACTTCTATCAGAAATTATAATATATTCATGTTTATTATCAAATTTAATTTCTATAGATTTTGTATAATTATTGTTTGTAATTTCATTTATAATCAAACTTGCATTACAACAATCTATAGTCTCAGATGTAGTTATTAAACCAATGCCAGTTCCACCTTCACTTTCATGAGTAGAAGCTGGTTTCAAACCAAAATTTAATAATGTTTCAATTTCAAAAGGTATACCACTATCAAAAATACATAATTCATATGCATCATCTTTTATTCCAAATACAACCATTATACTTCTGTAATCATTTGAACTGTGATTTATAGCAATAATAGCATTTCTTATTAAATCACCAAGTAACGTTTCCAACTGGCTTTTTGATATAAAATTATCGAGAATATAATTTATGTCACAATCAACTTTGAGAGTAAAATCGATATTTTCCTTTATACATTCTGATTGCATATAAGATAACATGTCATCAATTTCGATAATGTTAGTCTTAACAAGTTTAGGTATGGTATGAGTTTTAGCAATATATTCATCAGATAAGTTATTTATTCTTGATAAAAGATCTCTATAATCTTCAGCAAATTCTGTGTTCATTGACAATTTTTGTTGATTTATTAAATCATCTAGCTTTTTATTTAATGCTTCTTGTCTATGGTAAAATTCATGATTAGATTTTATTAATTTCTGCTTTTCTTCTAGTGCAGTCGATAGTTTATGTTTTGTTTCTTCAAGTTCTTGTTCATATTCTTTTAATGTTTTAGTCTGTAGCTTTTGCTTTTGGTATAGAATAAATGTTTTTTGGATAATTGGAACCAAAGGTATAGAAAAGAAAATCATCCATATATACCAATCAAAAATAGATTTTCTTGAATAGCTAGTAGTAATGAAAAATACTAAAATAATTAATATACTTAATATAATAGTAAATATATCCATAAATGTGTTATTGCATTGATTAGTAAGAAATGGTAATCCATTTTTCAATCTTTTAATTTTAAATAATAAATGAACTAAAGTAATTTCGCATATATCTACCAAGATGTACATAATATAGCTGTCTTTATATGGAAGGAATATAGCCCATATAGCAGCAATAAATCCACTGGAAATACTAAACATAATGTATGATATGGAAATTGAAACTGTTATTATTAGTAAAGAAACTCCATACGAACTTTTTGATATATGTGACAAAAATAAATTATAAATCAAACAATTAATTATAACCACTAGAAAGCTATAAGAGAATGCTTGCAATACTAGATTAATAAGAGAAAATAAAATACTTAAGAACGTCACGATTAAAGTTAAATGTTCGTTTTTTGCATTAAGTATTTTAAAATATGCATATCCAATACAAAAGTATAAACCAACAAGCTTAATCAAAGAGTAAAAAATATTTATAGACATATAAACCTCCTTATGAAAGAATTATATAACAAAAAAATAAAGTAATCAATAAGATATTCAAGAGAATATAATAATTGATTACTTTACTTTTTGTGTTGAAATTAATAATTATGCTCTAAAAAGTTTGGTTAATGCATCTAAAAAAGCGTCCCACCACATAATTATTCACTCCTTTTCTAATTATTAGTACTATTAAGTACTTTAATTAAAAATACCATCATATCCATAATTTATAGATGAAATCAGTGAATACAAAATAGATAAATAGAATTAAAAAAAATGAAAAAATATTACATAAAATGATAAAACTCCTAAAATCAATGAAAAAAAGATTAAAATAAAAGGTTTAAAAGGAGTAATTGGGTATATGTAAGTAAATATTTCTAATTAGATAAAAAAATAGGTAGATGTTCTATTCGGAACATCTACCTAAGTAACTTCTTAATCTTATCCGCATAATAATAAATAAACTCAGTCGGTGTAGGTACACCAGTTTCATAATTAATTCGAGCTGTATAATAAGTTTCTAAATCTTCTATACTCGAGCATCTCCAAGCATGTAAAATAGCATTTTGCATATCTCTACTAATTGTACTACTTGCACGCTTATATTTACTAATCAAATATTGAACAGCACTAACTTTTTCGCTACTATCTTCATTAGTAATCAAATAATAAATTGCATCATGCAAATATTTTCTACCTTGTAAATGCAATCCGATACCAATCAAATTAAGCTCATCATTAATCATACTAGATATCTTTTCTTGATTTTCTTTTGTATCTTCAACAACAATATTACCAGTAAAAGATTTATCTTCACTATACCCACTAAGCAAAACTAAAGTATTAAGAATATTTTCAACACTATAATTTGGTTGTTTCTTATAGACAATTAAATCAACACCCTTATCATGTAAATAATCATATATTGTATTTGATGAAACTACAGTATTTACAACAATCTTAGGCTTTTTGGTGAACTTCATTTTCTGTAATGTTTCAATCAAATTTAAAGAATTTGCGTTACCAGTTCCATTATGAAGTTCAATATCTAGAATAATTGCATCAGGCAAAGTCTTTTTAATTAATTCTAATGCTTCAATATCAGAATCAGTTGCAGCAATAAGTTTTATATCATCTCTCATTTTTATACACTTTTCAAAATTAGCACATTCTGTTTTGTCATCTTCAACCAATAATACATTTAATATTTTATTACTCATTACAATCATTCCTTTCTTAAAAATTCTAAAACTATTTTCGAAATCATAATAGCACATTCAATTTTAAAATTCTATATATTTTTTGTATTTATTGTCAAAAAATGTCAATATCAAGCATAGTACAATTAATTTTGATAAATAGATTAACAAAATCTATGCACTAATTTTGCATAAAGAAATTAAATTTTATCTATAAGATAAATAATCAAAAAATAACAACCTTAAATAATAATTAAAAATTAAGAATGTCTTTTAGACAAAATTAAATAGTAGAAAGGAATAATGAAAATATGAACAAAGATTTAGAATTAATGAAACAAATAGGTGATAGAATACGAAAAATAAGAAACGAAATGAAGATGACTAAAGAAGCTCTAGCCAAATCTATTGGAGTTACAGGACAATTTTTAGGAGTAGTTGAAAGTGGAAAAAGCTCAATATCATATGATAAATTAAAGAAATTATGTGATATAAGTGGGTATTCAGCAGATTATATTTTGTTTGGAAAAAATAGAGAACTTATTTCTGAGGCAAAGGTTAATTTAGAACAATTCACTAATGAACAAATTCAAGAAGCATGCCAAGTAATTAGTAAAATTGCAATTTTTATGAAAAACGATACATAGAAGTTTTTATAGTAAATTAGTTATTTAAAATGAATAAAATTGCCAAAATAAGTAGTAATAGAAATGAATCAAACAACAATAACAACCATACACAAATATGGTTAATTATAAAACTAAATTCCACTGAAATATTAACGAAAAACTCTTGCAAATCCCATATAAATATGATATAATATGAACGTTAAAAAATCATACCTTATACTTGGTTATAGGCTAAACACCTCTATAACTCAGTTTAAGGCAAATTAATTAAATAGGAGGTGCTATCACAATGACAAAGGAAAGAAAGCAAGAAATAATTAACACTTTTAAAAGAGAAGAAAATGATACAGGTTCACCAGAAGTTCAAGTAGCTCTTTTAACAGAAAGAATTAATGAACTAACAGAACATCTAAAAGTACATAAAAAAGACAATCATTCAAGAAGAGGTCTTTTAAAGATGGTAGGTGCTAGAAGAAATTTATTAAATTACTTAGCAAAAAAAGATGTTCAAAGATATAGAGACATCGTTGAAAAATTAGGATTAAGAAAATAAAAAGTCATTGGACGTTTTGCTCTTCTTTAGCTGAACGTCCAATTTTTCTTTAATTTTCAAAAAATCTAATGGAAAACCTAAAAATATTTATGATATGTTTTAATATTCCGATAAACTATTGAAAATTACACAAGAAAAGGAATTCATAGGTACAATATTTTAAAAAAGTAAAAAATAAAGGTGTTTAGTTAAATTGCAATTATTTGTTAGAAGTAGCTTGGATGAAGAATGCTATAAAATATAAGAAATTCTAAATCAAAAACAAAATAGTATTTTTCCTCGAGGTTACCCTATCAAATAAATTGCAAATATAAAAAAAAGGAGAGATTATATTTATGTTTAAAGTTTATGAAACAGAATTAGCAGGAAGAAAACTAACAATTGAAACAGGAAAAATTGCAGGACTAGCAAATGGAAGTGTAATGGTAAGATATGGAGACACAGTAGTAATGGTAAATGTAACAGCTGCAAAAGAACCAAAAGAGGGAATAGATTTCTTCCCATTATCAGTAGATTATGAAGAAAAATTATATGCAGTAGGTAAAATACCAGGAAGTTTCCAAAAAAGAGAGGGCAAACCAGCAGATAAGGCAATATTAACATCAAGAGCAATTGATAGACCACTTCGCCCATTATTCCCAAAAGATTTTAGAAATGATGTATGTGTTGTTGCAACAGTTTTATCTGTAGAACAAGATAATTCACCAGAAGTATGTGCAATGATAGGTGCATCTGCCGCTTTATCAATTTCAGATATCCCATTTGGTGGACCAACAGCAGCAGTAAATGTTGGATATGTAGATGACCAAATTATTATTAACCCTACAGCTGAACAAAGAGAGAAAAGCAGACTTACACTTACAGTTGCTGGAACATTAGAAAAAATTACAATGATTGAAGCTGGGGCAGATGAAATACCAAATGATGTAATGTTACAAGCTATAAAAACAGCTCATGTTGAAATTAAAAAAATCTGTAATTTTATATCAGAAATGAAAAACGAAATTGGAAAACCAAAATTCGAATATAAATCTTTTGAAGTTGATCCAGAAATATATAATGAAGTAGAGTCAAACTTCAAAGATAGAATGTATCAAGATGTACAAGCCCAAGATAAAGAGGTTAGAGATGCTAATATTGAAAAAATCACAGAAGATGTTATAGCATATTTTACAGAAAAATATGGTGAAGAAAAATTAGAAGAGATAAAATCTGATGTTTTAGAGAGTATTCACAAATTAGAAAAATTATGTGTTAGAGAAATGATTTTTGTTGAACATAAAAGACCAGATGGCCGTAGCTTAACAGATATAAGACCTTTATCATGTGAAGTTGGTGTATTACCTAGAGTTCATGGTAGTGCAATATTTACAAGAGGACAAACTCAAGTAATGTCAATAGCAACACTTGGTATGAAAAGTGAAGAACAAATGTTAGATGGCATAGATGAAGAAGATAGTAAAAGATATATGCATCATTATAATTTCCCATCATATAGTGTTGGAGAAGCTCGTCCATCAAGAGGACCAGGTAGAAGAGAAATAGGACATGGTGCTTTGGCAGAAAAGGCATTAGTTCCAGTAATTCCATCAGAAGAAGAATTCCCATATGCAATAAGAGTTGTATCTGAAGTATTATCTTCAAATGGTTCAACTTCACAAGCAAGTATCTGTGGAAGTACACTTGCTCTAATGGATGCAGGTGTTCCAATTAAAAAGCCTGTAGCAGGAATTTCAACAGGATTAGTTACAAGTAAAGATAATCCAAATGAATGGGTAATGCTTACAGATATCCAAGGAATAGAAGATTTTTTCGGAGACATGGATTTCAAAGTTGGTGGAACTAAAGATGGTATTACAGCAATTCAAGTTGACATTAAAATAGATGGACTAACATATGATATAATAGAGCAAGCCTTTGAAAGAACAAAAGTTGCTAGAGACTATATTTTAGATGAAATTATGTTAAAACAAATAGATAAACCAAGAGCTGAGATATCAAAATATGCTCCAAGAATATTAACAACAACTATTAATGTAGATAAAATAAGAGATGTAATTGGACCTGGTGGAAAGATGATTAATAAAATTATAGAAGAAACAGGTGTTAAAATTGATATTGAGGATAATGGATATGTATGTGTATATTCAACAGATACTGAAAGCGGAAAAAAGGCTTTAAAAATGATTGAGGATATAGCAAAAGACATTGAAGTTAACGGTATTTATGATGGTGTGGTTACTAGAATAATGCCATTTGGTGCTTTTGTAGATGTTGGTGGAGGTAAAGAAGGTTTACTTCATATTTCTAAAATATCTAGTAAAAGAGTTGATAAGGTAGAAGATGTACTTGCTGTTGGAGATGAGGTTACTGTTAAGGTTATTGAGATTGATAATCAAGGAAGAATTAATCTATCAATGAAGGATCTTGAAGCTAGTAGTATTAGTGAAGAGTAGAGAAAAAATAAAGTAGAAAAAAGTTGTCGAAATATGTTGAAAAAAATCTAAAGAATAGTATAATTATAAATAGGATAAAAATGATAAAAAAGGGAGAGGAAAATGGAATATTTATATATTTTACAACAAGCTATGGTATGGATTATAACTATTTATTGGGTGTATCAATTAATAATTAGTTTGTGTTCTTTAATAAAAGTAAAAGATAAGCCACTAGTTGAAGATAAGGAACATAGGTTTATGATGATAATTCCTGCACATAATGAGGAAAAAGTTATTGGAAATCTTATTGAAAGTTTGAAAAATTTAGATTATGATAAAAATTTGTATGATATTTATGTAATAGCAGATAATTGTACAGATTCTACAGCTCAAATTGCAAAAGATTGTGGAGCTTTAGTATATGAAAGATTTGATGAAAAGAATAAAACAAAGGGGTTTGCACTTCAATGGTTTTTGCAACAAAAAATTGAAGAAGATGCACAATATGATGCGTTTTGCATATTTGATGCAGATAATATAGTAGATAAGAATTTCTTGAAAGCAATGAATAAAAAATTAAATCAAGGCGAGGATGTAGTTCAAGGTTATAGAGATATAAAAAATCCATCAGATAGCTGGGTAACAGCAGGTTATGCAATTTTTTATTGGACTATGAACAGATTTTATCATTTAGCTAGATATAATTTAGGTTTATCACCATTAATAAATGGAACAGGTTTTATGGTAAAGTTTGATGTTGTAAAACCAGAAGGGTGGCAAACAAAAACCCTTACTGAAGATATAGAATTTTCTTTAAAAAGGATTATTGCAGGTAAGAAATTAGGTTGGGCAACTGATGCAATTGTGTATGATGAACAACCAGTTGGTTTCAAACAATCATGGTCACAAAGGTCAAGATGGACAGTAGGTCATATGCAATGTCTAAAAGAATACACTAAACCCCTTGCAGTGGCTGTTAAAGATAACAAAACAGTTATGAATTTTGATGGATTATTATACATGTTGGGAAGTATTCCAATGTTTGTATTAACTATAGTATTATTAATTCTTAATGTAGTAATATATCTTACAGATGGTATGACTGTGGCTGAACTATTATGGAATGCTTTACGATATGTTATTCCAACATTCTTATTACCAATATTTACAGGTATTATGATAATGATTATAGACAAGAAACCTATAAAACCTATGATAAAAGGTTTAGTATTATATCCATTGTTTTTAGGATCTTGGCTATTGATAAATTTTAAATGTTTATTTAAAAGAGATACGAGTTGGGAAAAAATTGAACATAATGTTTCTAAATCTATTGATGAGGTTTAATAAAATAAAGAGAAATTTGGGGGCGTTCCTTAAATTTCTCTTATTTTTATGTTAGTGAAAATTTCTCATAGTTAGATAAAATGTATCAAAATTTTATTAAAATCATAAATTACACTAGGTGATTATATGATAAAGGTTATAAAACAATTATATGAAGATGCGAAAAACATAGTTCAAAAAGATCCCGCAGCAAGAAATTTACTTGAAGTTATTATATTATATCCACGGATTCCATATATTAATTTTCTATAGAATTTCACATGTATTCTATAAAATCAAGCTCTTTTTTATAGCAAGATTTATTTCGCAATTAGGAAGGTTATTAACAGGAATTGAGATACATCCAGGGGCAACAATAGGAAGAAGATTATTTATAGATCATGGAATGGGAATTGTAATAGGCGAAACTGCTGTGGTTGGAGATGATTGTACTATATATCATCAAGTAACATTAGGAGGAACCGGTAAAGACAAAAACAAGAGACATCCAACAGTAGGAAACAATGTTATGATTGGTGCAGGTGCAAAGATTTTAGGACCGATAAAAATAGGCGATAATGTTAAGATAGGAGCGGGAGCAATTATATTAAAATCTGTTGAAAATGATGTGACTGCTGTAGGCGTTCCTATTAATAGAATAATAAAGAGGTATTAAAAAATATATCATAATACAACCCCTGTGCGAATACAATTAAACAAAAGTATTTACATGGGGGTTTTCGTATGAAAAATTATTCAATAGAACAACGTGCATGTAATTTAGCACATTATATAGTAGAATCAAAAGATACAGTAAGAGGTGCTGCTAGAAAATTTGGAGTTTCAAAATCAACAGTACATAAAGATGTAAGTGAAAGATTACTAAAGATAAACCCTGGTTTAGCAAGTGAAGTTAGAGAAATACTTGATGAAAACAAAGCAGAAAGACATATAAGAGGAGGAATGGCAACGAAAAGAAAATATAGTCATTTGAAAGAAATAGATGGTGATTTAGAAAGATAAACATGGGGGTGGAAGATTTTGACTTCCACACTCATATTTTTTTAAGTAAGATATAAAGTTCAATAGTTATTGTAGTTTAATACTTTTGCAATCAACTGTCACTCTAATAATTATGTAACTTTCTTATGTAAGTATTGAAAAATTTGTAAAAAAATGGTAAAATATATGTTGATTGTAAA
>CANRGM010000032.1 GCA_947630155.1 uncultured Clostridia bacterium | reverse complement strand
GCTCATCATGGCTCAAAATCTTCATCAATACAAGAATTTTTAGAGTTAGTCAAGCCTAAAATTGCATTGATAGGTGTGGGGGAAAAGAATAAATTTGGTCATCCAAATCAACTAGTATTGGAAAGATTAGAGGATTTGCGGTGCTAGTATTTATAGGACAGATAAATATGGAGAGATAAGTATTGTGATAAATAGAAAAGGAGAGATAGTAAAAATAGAATTTATGTATAAATTTTCCAAAATAGCCAATACTACAATTAAAGGATAGGGTGATATATATGAGAAAATGGTTAGTAGCAATCTTACTTATTTTATTATTTATATTTTCAGTAATGGCTGGATTTATTGTAAATTCTTTTATGGACTTCTCTAAAAATAAGGAAGAGTCGAATCAGGCTGTTCTTGCAGAAGAAAAAACAGAAGATATTATTGATACAAGTTCAAGTGAAGAAATTGTATCTCCAAATGCAGAGGTGATATTAACTCAAACTTATAAAAAATGCGGACATACTATTAGCAGTAAAGAGATAGCTCCAAGAGAAATTGTTAATTTAAATAAAGATAAAGTACAAGAATATTATGATGAATGGAATATAGATGAATTTAGTTCTAATGAAATAAAATTATCCAGGAATGACCCGGGAATTTGTGGTGAGCATTATATTTTGAGGGAATCAGATGGATATATAAGTATTAGTTGTAAGAATAATATTGGTGAGTATATTTTTAAAGGTTTAACAGATATATCAGTGCAATATTTGCCAGAAGAGGATTTGACTAATCTAGAACAAGGTATAGAGATAGTTGGGAGAGAAAACTTAAATAAATTTTTAGAAGATTTTGAATAAAATAATAACAATCTTTAAAAATGTAGGTTTTAAAATATAAAAACTTTTCGTAACATTTTTAAAAATTGTTATTATTTTATTTGTAAAAAAGTATGCGGAGAATAGAGAAAAATATTATATATTTAAAATTCTTTATTTAGTAATTTTCAAATTCTCCTTTTTCAAATAGCCTTGGGCATAAAATGCATGAAAATACATGCAAAGAGAAAATAATGTAAAT
Source organism: uncultured Clostridia bacterium (assembly GCA_947630155.1). Classification (GTDB taxonomy): domain Bacteria; phylum Bacillota; class Clostridia; order TANB77; family CAG-508; genus CAG-492. The sequence continues at coordinate 10,881 of CANRGM010000032.1, read as the reverse complement.
GCTATGGCTAAATAATATATGTATATATCAAATTTAAATCCAATATTGAAATATTTTACAGCAAGTGAAGATGCTATAGCTACGTAGAATAATACTGTTGCTAATTTTCCATACCATCTGCTAGATACAACTAATTCTTTTCCATATAAGAATGATGCACCTGCAATCATTGCAAATTCTTTTATAAATATAACTACAATTATCCAAAATGGTATAAATCCTTTCAATGCTAAAGTAGTTAAAATAGCTATCTGAGTAGTTTTATCTGCTAATGGATCAATTAATTTTCCAAAATTACTTATCAAATCAAATTTCCTTGCTATATAACCATCTAATACATCTGTTAGTCCAGAGAGTGTTAGAAATATAAATGCTGAGATGTAATTATTTTGTATTAGTGATCCTAGTATAAATGGAATTAATATAAAACGTGCTATTGTTAGAGCATTTGGTATATTTTTAAGCATAATAAATCCTCCAATTTTTGTTATATTAATAATTTATAACACAACACAAATATTGATTGATGTTGCATTTATTACATATTACAATTCTATCATTAAAATGATAAAAAGTATAGAGATTGTAAATTACTTTCCTTAAAAAATAACTTGAAAATATATAAAAATGTTTAATGTCTATTGTACATCAAAATGCAATTCAGTATCATATGTTATTGTAACTTTTTGTCCATTTTTTAATTCTGATTTTAATATTAAATCAGAAATTTCATCTTCAATATACCTTTGAATTGCTCTTCTTAAAGGTCTAGCACCGTATTTTAAGTCAGTTCCTTTTTCTAAGATATATTCTTTTGCCTCAGTGGAAAGTTCCATTGTTATATCTTTATCTTGTAAGACATTTGAAGTTTCAACAAGCATTAAATCAACTATTTGAAGTAGCTGTTCCTTTGTTAATTGTTCAAAAACAACTATTTCGTCAACTCTATTAAGGAATTCTGGTCTGAAAACCTCTTTCAAACTGTCTAAAATTTTGTTTTTCTTTGTTTCAGAGTTTGCACCAAAACCTATTGAATTGGTGTTCAATGTTGAGCCTGCATTTGAAGTCATTATTATTATTGTATTTTCAAAACTAACTGTATTTCCCTGTGAATCAGTTAATCGTCCTTCATCTAAAACTTGAAGTAATAGGTTAAACACATCAGGATGAGCTTTCTCTATTTCATCTAATAAAATTATAGAATAAGGGTTGCGTTTGACTTTTTCTGTTAATTGGCCAGCATCATCATAACCAACATATCCAGGAGGTGATCCTATTAATTTTGATGTTGAATGACTTTCCATATATTCAGACATATCAATTCTAATTATTGAATTTTCATTTCCAAACATTTCATATGCTAAGGATTTTGCAAGTTCTGTTTTACCCACACCAGTTGGACCAACAAATATAAATGATGGTGGACGTTTAGTACTTTTTAGTCCAGCACGATTCCTACGTATTGCTCTTGAAACTGCTTCTACAGCTTCATTTTGACCTATTATTTTTTCATGTAAATTCTTCTCTAAATTTAACAACTTTTGAGTTTCTTCTTCTGTAATTTTCTTAACAGGAATTTTGGTCCAGTGTTCAATTACATTTGCAATGTCTTGAACAGATAAGCTTACAGTTTTCATTGTTTTATTCAAAGCCGCTATTTGTTCATTTAACTGACATTCCTTGGTTTTTAACTCTGCTGCTTTTTGGTAGTCCTCAGTTGAGTCAGCTGATGCAGCTTCTTCTTTTTCTTCTTGAACTTTTTTAAGTTCATTTTTTAGAATTTCAAGTTTATATAATTGTTTATTATTCAAGTTAATTCTAGAACAAGCTTCGTCAAGAATATCTATCGCTTTATCTGGTAAAAATCTGTCATGTATATATTTTTCAGACATTATAACAGTTTGGCGAATAACATCTTTTGAAATTTTAACTTTATGATAATCTTCATAATATTTTTTAATACCATTTAAAATTTCTATTGAATCTTCTATAGAAGGTTCTTCTATTTTAACAGGTTGAAATCTTCTTTCTAATGCAGAATCTTTTTCTATGTATTTTCTGTATTCTTTTAATGTAGTTGTTCCTATCAATTGAATTTCTCCATTAGATAGGGAAGGTTTTAGAATATTTGCAGCATTCATAGAATGTTCAGCATCTCCTGCACCAATTATATTGTGAATTTCATCTATAACCAATATAATGTTACCTAAACTTTTACATTCATCAATTATTGATTTCATTCTTGCTTCAAATTGTCCTCTGAATTGTGTTCCTGCTATAACCGAGGTCATATCTAGAAGATAAACTTCTTTATTTAATAATTTAGCTGGAACATTTCCATTGGCAATTTTTATGGCTAGGCCTTGTGCTATAGCAGTTTTACCAACACCAGGTTCGCCGATTAAACATGGATTATTTTTTGAACGTCTATTTAAAATTTGTACAATTCTTTGAATTTCTCTATCTCTACCAATTACCATATCTAATTGGTTATTTTTTGCCTTGTTTGTAAGGTTAGTACCAAATGTATCTAAAGCTTTTTTCTTTTTATTATTTTGTTTTTTATTTTCTTTTACTTTCTGTGTTTTATCTGATTTTTGTGAATAAGATGAATCTGCAGAACTTGACTTCTCATTATTTTTAAATCCAAAAAGTCCAGAGAAAATTGAACCTAATGAGTCAGGAGTCATTTCATTTAATGATTCTTCACTTTCCATCATCATGTCGTTTAATTCCTCCTCTGACATGTTTTCAGAAAGATCTTTGAACATTGTTTCAAATTGAGATGTCATATCTTCTAAGTCAGATTGAGATAAATTTGCTTGTTTTGCTAATGCTTCTAAAGGATTAATTCCTATTTCTTTAGCACAGTTGTAACAAAATCCTTCCATGTGTTGTTGGTTGTTGTCATCTAGTCTGTTGACAAAAACAACAGCAGTGTTTTTCTTACATCTTGAACATAACATTTATAAAAAATCACCTATTCTTTCTTATTTTATATAATAATTAATATACTATAAAATTTTTGTTTAGTCAAGTTATGTATTTTTTTCAAAATTTTGGAAAAAATTATATACCAAATTTTCATTAACATAAAAAATCGAAAACTACAAATAATAAGAATGTGAAATTTTTAAGGAGGTTTTTGCTATGGATAATGATAAATTTAAAAAAGAAAGACAATTAGATAATTTGGAAAATTTAGTTGAAAATCATACTAGAACTGAAAGACACTTAGAACAATATTCTGAAATAGGAAGTAAGGAAAATAAAGATAATGCAAGAAAAAAACAGGCTGTAAGAGAAAATGAAATTCAAAATTTAAAAACAAATATTATAAACGGAAATAATGAAACTATTCCTGAACAAATAGACAATATTACTGAAAATTATAGAAGTACTAATAGATATATGGAGGATAATTACAATAAAATTTCACCTGAAGTGTGGGATAATATGAATAAAAAGCAAGAAAATAGAGAAGAACAGATTGAAAATCTAATTGGAAAAATAGATTATGAAGAGGAATAGCTTTCTTGCTATTCCTCATATTTGAACATATTTTTATTATTTTTTGATAAACATTTGTACATATATCTTACCATATTTTGGGCTTGATACTACAGCTAATCCAGTATAGTTATAGCCGCTATTTAAAATATTTGCTCTATGTCCAGATGAATTCATCCATGCTGTTACTGCTGCGCTATTACTTGAATTACCAGCAATATTTTCACCTGCAGATGTATAGGTAATTCCAAAATTTTTCATCATGTTAAATGGAGTTCCATATGTAGGTGATTCATGTGCAAAGTAGTTGTTGTTTACCATATCTTGTGCTTTTATTCTTGCAACTCTTTGTAATTCGGAGTCAACTTTTAAAGCTGATAGGCCATTGTTTAATCGTTGTTGATTTATTAGATTAAAAGTTTCTAATTCATCAGCAGTTAGTATGGACGTATTTGATGATGCGTTTGATCCACTTGTTCCAGAACCAGATGGAGAATTGGTTGATGTTCCACTAGTTGTACCTGAGCCTGTTGGATATATTGGTTTTACATATTGTTGGCTTACAGCCCCAATATAATCACCTTCAACTTGAACTACATACCAGCTACCTACTCCTGCAAATACTCTAATGTATTCATTTTTATTTACTGTTGTAACAATAGGATAATTGATTCCAGGGCCACTTCTTACATTTAATCTGCTTGCTGTTACAAGGCCTGTTGAAAAATCCAGCTTATAGTAGTGTTGCATTCCAAAGGATGTGGTAAATGCAAATATTAGAATGAATAAGATCAATATTGTTGTTAAAATTATGATTTTCTTTTTTGTCATTTTAAAAAATTTCATGAAATTTCCCCCATATTTTAAGTGTACTTATATATAATTTATATGTATGTTTTTATGATATATGATAGGTATGTTAGAATTTTTTGGCTTTAGCTACTTATTGTAAAAGTAGAATTATTGAATTGTTCTTATTAGAAAATTTATAAGTAGTGTATTGATTTTTGTAATATAACATTATAAAATATATAGTATATAATAGTTGCAGTAATAGGAAGGTAGTAAATATGAAAAAGAAAAATATAGAATTTAAATTGTGGAAATTCGTAGTAGTAATGATTGTAATAATAGCTGGAATAATCGTTATATCAAATAAAAAAAATAATTATTTGATTAAGAAATTATCAAACAATAATACTAACAATGTCCAAGACACTATAGCTGTGGATGTTCCAGAGGATTCAACAACAAGTGTCTCATTAGTAATGGTAGGAGATAATCTTATTCATAGTAGTGTTTATAAAGACGCCAAAAGATTGGCTGGAGGAACAGGATATGATTTTAAACCAATTATTGAATATATAAAAGAAAAAGTTCAAAATTATGATTTAGCATATTATAATCAAGAAACTGTGCTTGGAGGTTCTGAACTTGGAGTTTCAGATTATCCAACATTTAATTCACCTCAAGAAGCTGGAGATGCCATGATTGATGCAGGGTTTAATTTAGTTAGTTTGGCAACAAATCATACAATGGATAGGGGAGAAAAGGCAGTTTTAGCTTCTATTGATTATTGGAAGAAACAAGAAAATGTACTAGCTGTTGGAACATATGCATCTGAGGAAGAAAGAAATGCGGTTCAAATTAGAGAAAAAAATGGAATAAAATATGCATTGCTTAGTTATACATATGGAACAAATGGTATTTCTGTACCACAAGGAAAAGAATATCTAGTTAATGTGTGGCCAACAAATTTAGCTATTAATGATCCAGAAAGAGACGTGGAATATCAAAATTATAAGGAACAAGTGAAAAAGGATATTGAACAGGTTAGAGATCAGGTGGATGTATTGATGGTTGCAATGCATTGGGGAGTTGAATATACACATAATCCAACTGAATATCAGAAAGATTCAGCACAGTTTTTAGCTGATAATGATGTTGATATTGTAATAGGTGCACATCCTCATGTTATTCAACCTGTAGCTTGGATTGATGATACTTTAGTAATATATTCGTTAGGAAATTTTCTTTCTGCGCAAAACCAAGACCAAAATTATAATAAAATGGTTGGGTTGATGACTTCATTGAATATAACTAAAACTGTGAAAGATGGAGAAACAGAAGTTAAAATTGATAATGTGGAGAATGAGTTGATTTTTACTTCATTTAATGCTCGAAATTGGAATAATTTTAAGGTTATACCTTTTAGTAATGAGAATATAGGGAAGTATTTGTCTAATTATAAGAAAGTTTATGAAACATATAAGGCAGTGGTTCAGAAATTGGATTCATCTATGAGTGTGGTTCCTGCATATGGTGGGGAATGAGAATTTGGTATTATCAATTATGCTGATAGAAGGAGAGATAGAGTTGAGTAAAAGAGTAGGTTTTGTTTCACTTGGTTGTAAGGTTAATCAATATGAGACAAATGCAATGTCACAGGAATTTTTGGAGGCTGGATATGATATTGTTGAGGCAAGTGATGTTGCAGATATATATATAGTAAATACATGTACAGTAACTAATATAGCAGATAGAAAATCAAGGCAGATGTTAAGAAGGATGAAGGAGGTTAATCCTTCTTCTATTGTTGTTGCTTGTGGATGTTATGCACAAGTGGGTAAGGATGAATTAAATAAGATAGAAGAGATAGATTTGATAATAGGGAATAATGAAAAAAAAGATATTGTAAATATTGTGGAAAATTATCAAGAAAATAAAATGGGACAAAATTTAATAGAAATGGATGAACTTGATGCTGATGTAAAACAGAATAATAATAGCAATGCCATAATTTCAGATGTTATGCACCAAAAAGAATATGTGGAGTTTGGAACTACAACATATACAGAAAAAACAAGGGCAGTAGTTAAAATTCAAGATGGGTGTGATAGATTTTGTTCATATTGTATAATTCCATATGCTAGAGGAAGAGTAAGAAGTAGAAAACTTGAAAATATTATTAATGAAGTTGAACAAATTGTGGAAAAGGGTATTAAAGAAGTAGTTATTACTGGAATTCATATTGCATCATATGGAAAGGATTTTAAAAATGGAGTTGGTTTAATTGATCTGTTGGAAGAATTAAATAAAATTGATGGATTATATAGGATTCGCCTAGGTTCAATAGAGCCAACAATAATAACAGAAGATTTTGTGAATAGGTTATCAAAACTAGAAAAAATATGTGATCATTTCCATCTATCATTGCAAAGTGGATGTGATGAAACATTAAAAAGAATGAACAGAAAATATACGACATATGAATTTGAAAAAGGAGTGATGTTATTAAGAAAATGTTTTCCAAATGCATCATTAACAACTGATATAATAGTTGGTTTTCCAGGAGAAACAGAAGAGGAATTTAATATTACATATGATTTTTTAAAAAAAATAGCTTTTTATAAAATGCATATTTTTAAGTATTCTCAAAGGAAAGGAACTAAAGCAGCTATTATGCCAAATCAAATTGATGGTTCAATAAAAGAAAAAAGAAGTAAAATATTAATTGAGCTTTCTGATAAAAATGAACAAATGTATAATTCAAAATATGTAGGTAAGGTTATAGAAGTTTTGTTTGAAGAAAAGGATGGAGAGTATTATAAAGGACATACTAAAAATTATATAGAGGTTTGGAGTACAGGAGAGAATTTAGAAAATTGTATAGCCAAGGTTAAAGTAAAAGAATATAATGGAAAAGTGATTATCGGAAATTTAAGTGATTAGTGTAACGAAAACAGAACTTTCTATTTTACATCACAAGGTTCCTGTCAAATAAATTGACTATTGCAAAATATGCTAAAATGGTATATAATTTTGTAAGATTTTATATTAAGATTAAGAAGGAGATATAATGGAAAATATAAATTTAAAAGACAAATATTTAAACTTTTTTAAAAGTAAAGAACATGTCATTATTCCAAGTGCACCAGTTATTCCAGAAAATGATCCTACAGTATTATTCAATACTGCGGGAATGCAACCATTAGTACCATATTTAAAAGGTGAACCACATCCAGAAGGAAAACGTCTAACAGATGTTCAAAAATGTTTTAGAACAAATGATTTAGATGAAGTAGGAGATAAAACACATCATACATTTTTTGAAATGTTAGGTAATTGGTCTTTAGGTGATTATTTTAAAAATGAATCAATAGAGTGGAGTTTTGAATTATTGACTAAGCATTTAAACATACCAGTGGAAAGGCTAGCTGTAACAGTATTTAAAGGTAATGATTTAGTTCCTGCTGATACAGAATCAGCTGAATTATGGAAGAAACAAGGAATACCAGAAGAAAGAATAGCTTTTTTAGGTGAAGATGACAACTGGTGGCCAAATATGGAGTCTACAGGACCTTGTGGACCGGATACTGAAATTTTTTATTGGAGAAGTGATGAAGATATTCCAACTAAATTTGATCCTGAAAATGATAATTGGGTTGAAATATGGAATAATGTATTTATGCAATATATGCATAATCAAGATGGAACATTTACTCCTTTAAAGAATAAAAATGTAGATACAGGTATGGGAGTAGAGAGAGTAACAGCAATATTAGAAGGTAAAACTGATAATTATAAATCATCAATATGGAAAGGTATAATTGAAAAAATTGAGAAAATTTCTGGAAAGAAATATGATGATGAAAAATATACAAGATATATGAGAATTATTGCGGATCATATTAGGGCAATAGTTATAATTCTTGGAGACGATGCAAAAATAATGCCATCTAACAAAGATCAAGGCTATATTTTAAGAAGATTAATAAGAAGAACAATCAGATATGCTAAACAATTAGATATACAAATTGATTCTAATTGGGAACAAGACCTAGCTCAGATGGTAATTGATGAATATAAAGGATATTATAAAGAGTTAGAAAGAAACAAGGATTTTATATTAGATGCTTTGAGAAACGAAAAAATCAAGTTTAATAGAACACTTGAAAAAGGATTAAGAGAATTTGAAAAAGTAACCAAAAATATTGATGGAAATTTGATTGATAAAGACACAGCATTTAAATTATATGATACTTATGGATTTCCTATAGAATTAACAGAAGAATTAGCCAAAGAGCAAGGGTATACTATAGATATTGATGGATTTAAAGCAAAATTTGAAGAACATCAAGCAAAGTCAAGAGCTGGATCTGAACAAAAATTTAAAGGTGGACTTGCATCTACAGGAGAAATGGAAACCAAATACCATACTGCTACACACCTTTTAAATGCAGCATTGAAGAAAGTTCTTGGAGGTCATGTTCATCAGAGAGGTAGCAATATTACTGCTGAAAGAATGAGATTCGATTTTACACATGATGAAAAAATGACTGATGAGCAAAAGAAACAAGTAGAAGATTTGGTAAATGAATATATCAGTATGGCAATTCAGGTAGAAAGGTTAGAAATGCCTAAAGAAGAAGCGGTTAGAATTGGAGCAGAGTGTCAATTTATTGAAAGATATCCAGATATAGTTTCTGTATATAAAATAGGTGATGTATCATTAGAAATTTGTGGTGGACCACATGTAGCTAATACTTCTGAATTAGGTACATTTAAAATAAAAAAAGAAGAAGCAAGTTCAGCAGGTGTAAGAAGAATTAAAGCGATTCTATGTTAATGAAATAGGTTTATAGGTATATCCACAAAAAACCTAAATATGTTGATATGAGGAGAAGATGTTAATATAATAACATCTGAATTGTGAAATGGAAGATTGCGTATTTTGTAAAATAATAAAAGGTGAAATTCCTTCAGAAAAAGTGTATGAAGATGATGAAATATTGGCTTTTAAAGATATAAATCCAGCAGCGCCAATTCATATATTGGTAATACCAAAAAAACACATTAATTCATTGTTAGAATTAGAAGAACAAGATTATGAATTAGTTGGTAAAATTCAAAAGGTTATTAACATGTTAGCTAAGCAGTTAAATATAGAAGAAGAAGGGTTTAGAGTAATTGTAAATTGTGGAAAAGATGCAGGTCAAGAGGTTATGCATTTACATTATCATTTATTAGCTGGAAAAAAATTAGGTGAAAAGATTATAGGATAATATTAAAAATAAAAAATTGATGGAGGAAATATAATGTATAATAAAATTCTGACAGGTATTTTAGTTATTTTGGTTATTGCTATATTAGGAACACTTGGATATTTAGGATATGGATACTATAAGAAATATATGTTGAATTCGGATGCAGAGGATTATTTAGAGGAATTTGATACTATGGTTGTTCAATTGAATAATAATCAGGATACTCCAGAAGAACCAGAAGAAGATCAAAATAATACACAGAATAAGGATGAAGGTGTATTAATTTCTGGAGATCAAGCAACTTATAAAGGATTTAAAGTTGTAGGAAAATTAGAGATGCCAACTATAAATATTAGATATCCAATATTGGACGTTATCACACATGCAAATGCAATTGAGGTTTCTGTGGGGGTTTTATATGGTCCAGGAGTAAATAGAGCAGGCAATACTGTAATAATAGGGCATAACTATAATAATGGATTATTCTTTGGAAAAAATAAAAATCTTAAAGAAGGAGATAAAATTTATATAACAGATATGCAAGGAAATAAACTTGAATATACAATTTATAGTAAATATTATACTCCTGAATCTGATACTTCATATATCACAAGACAAACAGATGGAAAAATCGAAGTCACTTTAGTTACTTGTGATGCAACTGGTAAAAATAGATTGGTTGTTTGTGCAAGAGTAGAATAAAGGTTAATAATATAATTATAAAATGATGGAGGTAAAAAATGGCTGAGAAATTATTAATAAAAAGATGTGTAAAGTGTGGTGCTTTAGTAAAAGTTTTAAAAGACTGCAAATGTCAATGTGGTTTTCAATGTTGTGGAGAAGAAATGAAGGAATTAGTACCTAATTCTGTAGATGCAGCAGTTGAAAAACATGTACCTGAATATGAGGTAAAAGACGGAAAAATCTTTGTAAAAGTTAATCATGTAATGGATGAAGATCATTACATAGAGTGGATAAGTATTGTATTTGGAGATAAAGTTGTAACAACATATTTAAAACCAGGACAAGAGACTGTCGCACATTGTAAATATGTACCAGGTTCTACAATTTACGCTTATTGCAATAAACATGAATTATGGAAAAAGGATGTAGTATAAATATATTAATAATACATATGTTGAAAAAAGGGCAAAAGTTAAAAAAATTTCGAAATAGGTATTGACAAACTAGCCTTAAAAATATATAATAAGTCTTGTCGTAAGACAATACCAGTTCAACAATAAGAAATGCAGATGTGGCGGAACTGGTAGACGCACAGGACTTAAAATCCTGCGGTTGAATAAACCGTGCCGGTTCGATTCCG
>CANRGM010000031.1 GCA_947630155.1 uncultured Clostridia bacterium | reverse complement strand
GATGATTGCTATTTAGCACACCTAACAACAGCCAGAATCGTACATGGTAAAGGAACAGGAAAACTACGTAAAGGAATTCATGCTTTCCTAAAAAATCATCCACATGTACAATCCTTTAGATTAGGAACTTTTGGCGAAGGCGAAATGGGAGTTACAGTTGTAGAGTTTAAAAAATAAGATGTTTGCCATAGAATTAGTAATATGAAAAATATCCACCCCAAAATACACCAACATACAAAAGACTTATAGAGTAGTCCAAAAAATTAATCTGGGTATGGTGATGGATATATATTGTTTTGAAAATGCGGCTTAAGTGGGGACCGACTAGCTACAGAGAGTTATAATTTCCCACCCACAACACTAACCCCAAAACGCCCACATTCTAACTCACAATACACACATAAACGACTCTCGCACTCAGAAATTATTACTCTCTGTGCGCTGTTGGGAAGCATTTTCAAAACAATATATATCCATCACCATACCCAGATTAATTTTTTAGACGGCCCCCTGCAAAAGCAAATACACAAAGATAGGGTTTTTGTCTTTCAGACAAAAACCCTGCCCATATCTATAAACTCAATTCCTTAGCCTCATCCACAAAATAAACCTTATACCAAACCAAAAAAACATAAATATTATACAACTTTCTACCATGATTCTCCACCCCAGCATAATGGTCATCAAGCATCTTATTAATCTTATCCTTATCAAAAAACTCACTAACCCAATCCTGCATAAACAAATCCTTTACTTTATTAAAATATTTCTCTTCCTTAATCCACATAAAGAAAGGTACAGGAAAACCAAGTTTTCTTCTCTTTGCCCACTCTTCTGGAATTACATCAACTGCAACATCTCTAAATACCTTCTTAGTTTCACCATCTTTTATCAAATACTTACTAGGAATCCTTCTAGCAACATTCCATACTTCTTTATCCAAAAATGGAACTCTTAACTCAACAGAATTTGCCATACTCATTTTATCAGCCTTTAAAAGCATATCTTTTGCAAGCCAAAAATGCATATTAATATACATCATTTGAGTAATCTCATCCTCATTTTTCACATCTTCATAATATGGCTTGATGATATCCACATATTTTACACCATTACCTTTTAATTCATCACATAAAATATTCTCAGTTTCATTATCATCCATAATAAAAGCATTACCAATAAATCTTTCAGATAATGGTCTATCATATTGACAAATAATTCTTTTACCTTTAAATTTCTTTTTATTTCTAACCTTATTTGCTAAAGCCTTTCTAAAAGATAATGGAAGTTTACAATATGCCTTAATCCATTTACTTACATTTAATTCATTATATCCTCCATACATCTCATCTGCGCCTTCACCAGAAAGTACAACTTTAACCTTTTCTCTTGCCAATTTTGATAAAAAATATAAAGGAACAGTTGACAAATTAGCATGTGGCTCATCTGTATGATACTGTACAACTGGTAAAGCATTAAAGAAATCATCACCTGTTAATACTCTATTATAATTGTTAGTATTAAATATTTTTGATAAATCTTTAGCAAAAACAGATTCATCAAACCCTGTCTTATCAAACCCTACAGTAAAGGTCTTATCAGGCTTTGCCATACTTACTATATATGATGAATCTACACCACCAGATAAATAAGAACCAACTTCAACATCACTTATTTGATGACATTTCACAGACTCTTCTAATGATTCTCTTACTTGTTTTTTATAATTTTCATAACTATCATCTTGCTTCATATATTCTGCTTTAAAATATTGTTTTATTTCTAATTTTCCATCTTTAAATTTAATATAATTTCCAGGTTTTAATCTATATGTATTTTTGAAAAAAGTTTCATCTAATACAGAATATTGAAAAGTCAAATATGGTTTTAATGCTTGCTTATTAACCTCCTTAACAAAATTTGGATGATCTAAAAAGCTTTTTATCTCTGAGCCAAAAATGAAAGTTTTACCATCATCATAATAATAAAAAGGCTTAATTCCAAAATAATCCCTAACTCCTATTAGCTCCTTATTCTTTATATCATATATTACAAATGCAAACATACCTCTTAGTTTATTAAATAATTCTTCCTTATATTCTTCATATCCATGAACTAAAACTTCAGTATCTGAATTTGTTTTAAATGTATGACCTTTTTCTTCTAAATCTTTTTTTATATCTTGATAATTATAAATTTCTCCATTGAAGACTACAACAACACTTCCATTCTCATTAAACATTGGTTGCTTACCACTTGATAAATCTATAATTGATAATCTTCTATGTCCTAAAGCAATATCTTCATCAACATAATACCCTTCTTCATCAGGACCTCTATGAATTATTCTATCTGCCATTAGTTTTATGCTTTTTTGTTTTTCATCTTTGCTTAACTTATCCACAAAACCTACAAAACCACACATTTCCTGCTTATACTCCTTTCATCAATATTATTTCTCAAAAAATTGTTTATACCAAATCAAAAATACATAAATAGTCCAAATCTTCCTACTATTATCCTTCTTCAATTTTATATGCTCATCTAGTAACTTAACAATTTCCTCTGTAACAAAATATTTTTTAGCTGTTTCAGACTCAAACTCTTTTTTTACAATATTATAATATTTTTCTTGTTTTAACCACTCTCTTGTTGGAACAGGGAAACCTAATTTTTTTCTTGATGCAACTTTTTCCGGCATATTCTTTAAAGCTGCTTTTCTCATTGCAACCTTAGTTTGTCCATCTTTTGTAACTTTAAATTTAGAAGGAATTGTTCTTGCTAAATTCCATACCTCTTTATCTAAGAAAGGTACTCTTAATTCAAGTGAATTAGCCATACTCATTCTATCAGCTTTTAACAAAATATCCCCTATCATCCATAAATTAATATCTATATACTGCATTCTTGTAACATCATCAAGACCCTTTGTATCATCATAAAAAGGTTTTGTTATTTCTTCTGGTTTTAACATTCCTTCCGTATTTTTCAATATTTTACGCTTTTCCTTATCAGAAAATAAATTTGCATTTCCAATAAATCTTTCTTCTAAAGTCTTACTAGCTCTATTGGCATAGCTTTTACCTGGGAAATTTTTAGGTATTGCATTCAAAATTCCGGCAATTCCCTTCCATACAAATCTAGGCAAAAATTTACTATATCTCAAGCTATAAGGCTCATGATAAATTCTATATCCTCCAAATAATTCATCTGCACCTTCCCCTGATAGAACAACTTTTACATGTTCACTTGCAATCTTACACACATAATATAAAGCCACACAAGAAGGGTCAGCATGTGGTTGATCCATATAATATTGAACCTTAGGCACAATATTCCAAAATTCATCATCTTCTATTTGTTTAAAATAATGGTCTTGTCCAATTTCCTCTGCAAGTTCTTTTGCATAATCTATTTCATTATATTTGTTGTAATTAAATCCAACAGTAAAACTTTTCTGACCTTTAAATTGAGTTGCAACATAACTTGAATCAACACCACTTGATAAAAAGCATCCTACCTCAACATCACTTATTTTATGAGCCTCAACTGAATCTTTAAAAGTCTTATCTATTTCTTCAACTAATTTATCATAATCCCATGAATCATCTATCTTAAACTCTGGTTTCCAATATCTTGTAATTTCTAATTTTCCATCTTTAAATTTTAGATAGTGACCTGGTTGCAAACAATAAATATCCTTGAAAAAAGTCTCATTTGGAACTCCATATTGGAAGGATAAATAATTTTGTAATGCATTTATATTAAGCTCTTTTTTTACATTAGGATGTGTTAGAATTGATTTAATTTCTGAACCAAAAATCAAATCATCTCCAACTTGAGTATAATACATTGGTTTAATTCCAAAAAAATCTCTTGCTATAAATAATTCTTTATTAACCAAATCCCAAATAGCTATTCCAAACATTCCACGAAATTTATTTAAAATCTCTGCACCATATTCTTCATACCCATGCAAAATAACTTCAGTATCTGTTTTAGTTTTAAATACATGCCCTTTATTAATTAAATCTTCACGAATATCTTTATAATTATATATTTCACCATTAAACACAATTACTTTAGTTTCATCTTCATTATATATTGGTTGAGAACCTTCCTCTAAATCTATAATTGATAATCTTCTAAAACCTAATGCAATATCTTCATCAACATGAGTTCCTTTACTATCAGGCCCTCTATATATTATTTTTTCCATCATGCATTCTATTACTTGTTCTTTATCTTCTACTTTACCTGTAAATCCACAAAAACCACACATATTGGTACTCTCCTTTGTTCGAATTTTATATCAAGGTAAGTTTACCACACTTTTACATTATTTACCACATTTTACAAAAAAATTTTTTCATCACATTAAAAAAAGTCACCAATTCGGGTGCCCATGCAATTAGCAAGTTAATATACTTCCTACTTTTACATAATTCTTATATTAACTTGCTAATTGCAGGCACCTGAGTATCAATTCAATGGTAAATTTATCGCATAAAAGAACACTTGATAGTTTCTCCCTTTTGTCACATCAGAAAAATCAGTAACTTTACCACCAGAATTAGTTCCCCTATATCCTCTTATAGTTGACCAACCATCAAATATATAATTTCTACCATCTATATTCATATCTACAGCATCACCATATTGCTTTTCTCCACCCTTAGGTAATACAATATCTTCACCATAAGAACGTAACCTGAAATATGTCTTATATCTATCAGCATCCTCAAAAGCAATAACATAATACCTTGAATTATTTTGAATAGTATAATAATGAATATCCCCTGTATATGTTAACTTATCATCAAAATCATCATCTCTCCTTATTGCCTTTATATAATTATCTACCCTATAAGAATTATTCATATCAACAACTGCTGTTGATTTATATTGTTTCGGAATTCTTACAGTAGGATTTTTATACAGCTCCTCATTATATTTTAATTTTTCACTATCTAAATCAAATTTATATGTGAACTTACCGTGTACCTCAATACCCGCTTCTCCACTACCTGACACATCTAAATTTTTTGAAGTCACATTTCCACTTGTTTCAACCAAAATGGCTGATACTTTTGCATTACTCAATTTTATATTATGAATTATAACTCCATCATGATTAGCAATAATTACATATTGATTATTATCTTCATTTTTGGCATCTATAGTATGCTCTGCTCCATCAATTTCCACATTTCTATTAATTGTAATAGTATTACTTATAGGAATATCCGCATCTAATTTTACTTTTTTCACTTTATTGTTGGCTACTGCTTTATTCAGTTCTTTTTCATTATCAACTAATCTAAAATCAGAAACGAAATCCATTTCATATAAATTAATATTCATCAACTCAATATTATCTGCATATTTTGCAATTATCAACTCAAAATTATTATCATCTAAATTCATTAAGTCATCAAAAGTTGCATTATCACCAGTTCCAGCAATTTGTTTTAATAATTCACTTATCTTAGAAACTACAGTATTCCTGTCATCTTCTGATGTAAGCTTTATCATATTATTATCATCATATTTCAAATCAATTTCTGTAATTTCACCTTTTTTCAATACATCATATATATCATCTGAAAAATTCGATTCCGCAAAATCTGTTAAAGGTATTTTTTCTTGCATAACATTATAAGTCATAATATGATTACTTTTACTAACATTAATTTTTCCTTGCATTTTTTCGTTAACATTAAATTTACTTGCAGAATCAACAATGAATTTATCAAGATCAAGTCCCCAATGTGGAATTAGCACTATATCCTGAGTTACTGGCAAATTGAAATTGTATCTTTCCTTACCTTTTTGCCAATATTTAAACTCATGATATTTTTCTTTAGGTTCATCTGTAGGGCTTGTAACCTTAGAGCCATCAATAACTTTAACAACTCTGTCTTCATTTGGATACTTAAAAGTAACATTATAAACATCTATTAACTCTAATTCAGAATAATCAACCCTAATATTTTTAGGCTTATCTACAGTTCCAGATGAACCATCTAAGTCAACTATAATGTCAAAAAATCTATCACTAGAATCATCCTTTTTTATAGAAAATAATACTGTCAATTGGTGATCCACCAAATCTTTTTTATAAAAAGTATTATATTCATTGTTCCCTTTAGGAATTTTTATTTCAAGTCCATCTTTTATTTCTGCTGGTCTAACACTAAATGCAAAATAATATCCTGTTTTCTGAGCACCACTAAAACCACTAACCTCATCTTGCTCAGTAATACTTCCCTGTACTTTATAAATTTCATTCTCGCCTTCAATAGTATAGGTATCTTCTAACGTATAATTCCATACATCACTTTCCAATGCTTGTATTTCTGTATCTGGTATATCAAGCGAAATAGTAGCATATGGATCATACTTAAATTCCATAATATAATTTTCTTTAACATTATTATTATGTGATCTAGCTCTTCCTTCATCTAAGGTAATAGTTAAATTCAAACTTTTTTTAGCATCAACTAAATCTCCTAAAGTTATATCCTCAAAAGGTATTTTATTATCAACTATAGATTCTAATAATCTCTTAAACTTATCCCAAATAGGTGAATCCTTACTTGTAGTATTGCCTTTAATATCTTCTTTATCAAAAATAATATCTTCAACAATTACAGAATCAACATATTCATTTTCAAGGATTTTTACTATACTTTCTATTAACCCAGCATCTGAAATCTCACTATTCTTTTGATGTATATCATATACCTTAATATTCAATGTTTTTTTATCTCTCTCGAAAGACATTCCATAATATTCATTTGTCTTTATATTCTTTGTTGCAATTTCTAATAAATCATCAGTATTCACACTTACAATCCAATGAGCCTTTAAGACCATATCTTGTTTAACTGGCATTTCGAAATCATATAATTCATCATTATAATACCACCCAGTAAAAACATTTCCCTCTTTAACTGGATCTTCTGGCTTGCTTATTTTACCATCTTTCTCCACCATAACAGACTCTACAGCACTTCCACCATCACTGTCAAACACAACTTGATACATTTTTGGAATAAATATATATGACATAACTGATATAATCATAATAGCTACAAGAGGAATACTAACTAATAAATAATACACAAACTCTCTTCTATCAAATCTATCCTCCATATTCAAATCTCCTTCTCAGTTTTTAGCTCTTACTTAGTGCTAAGAACACAATTTCTGTAAAGTAATTCAAAGTAGATATTATGTAGTATATATACTCTGTTTTTACATAATATCTACTTTGAATGCCCTACTGTAAAAGCACTAAATAATCCCTATTACATACTATTCAAATTACCCTAGATTTGACACAAAAACAAATTTTACAACAAACTATTATAATAAGCACTATACAACTTACTATAATACCCACCAGTCTTTACAAGTTTCTCATGATTTCCTTGCTCCACAATCTCACCATTGCTAAGCACAATAATCTTATCCACATTCACAATAGTTGCCAATCTATGTGCTATAAAAATAGAAGTTTTTTCAGCTGAAAGCCTATCAACAGACTCCTGTATCAACTGCTCAGTCGTTGTATCAATATTAGCAGTCGCCTCATCCAATATAAATACAGAAGGATTTAAAGCAAAAATTCTTGCAAATGCAAGCAATTGTTTCTCTCCAGCCGAAAACGAATTACCACGTTCTCTAGCAATCTCATCAATACCATGTTCTAAATTATTCACAAACTTATCTGCAGATGACATACTAATTGCATTTTTTATGTTTACATCATCAATATTATTAAACAATTTAATATTATCTTTTATAGATTTAGCAAATATAAAAGGATCTTGTAAAATAGTACCAATATTCCTTCTCAAATCAGCTAAATTAATATCATTTATATTAACACCATCAATCAAAATCTCACCTTTTTGAATAGTATAAAATTTATTTATCAGATTAGTAATAGTAGTTTTCCCAGAACCAGTTTTTCCTACTAAAGCCACACTTTCACCAGGTTCAATAGTAAAACTAACATCTTTCAAAATCCAATTTTCATTTTCATACGCAAACCAAACATTCTTAAACTCAATTTTTCCTTTGATTTTATCCACATGTTTTCCACTATCAAAATCTTCAATAAATTCTTCTTTTTCCAAAATCTCATATATTTTATCTATTGAAGTAACTGCTTCTTCCACAACCTCAACATTTTCAATAATTCTATTAATAGGGTCAAATAAATTTTTCAAATATGTAACAAACATATAAATTACACCAACATCTAAAGATTCGCCAATCCATTTATTAACAACTGCCCATATAACAATTGCTATACCCAAATTTTGAATCAACTCCATAATTGCTGGTAACAAACCTTGATACAAACCAACTGGCTTTATTGTATCTCTAAATTCTCCCGTAATTGTTTCGCACTCTCTCTGTTTTTCTTTCTGTCTATTAAATATTTTTATAACTTTCAAGCCATAGATTGACTCAGCAAAAAATATATTTAATTTTGTTCTAACCACTTTAACAGCAGCATAAGTCTTGTTCAATAATTTAGTTAAAACTATTGATGTAATAATAATTAAAGGAATTATAATAACACTAACTAATGATAATTTAAAACTTATATAAACCATTACAATTAGCAACCCAACTATAATAAAGACATCTTTCACAAAAGTAGTAATAACATCACTAAACAAAGCATACACATCTTCTGTATCACTTATAATTCTAACAAACAAGGTACCTGATGGAACCTTATCATGAAACCTAACACTAGCCTTTTCCATGAAATAATATAACTTATTTCTTAAATCAAAAACAACGCTCTCACCAACAATATTAGTCCTTGTACTATTAAAATAATCAAAAAAATTCTCTAAACAAACCAAACCAATATATATAAAAGCAATCATGGTAGTAGACAAGAACTCTCTATGACTAACCCCCTTCTCTAGGAAATCATCAATTAAAACACTAACAATATATGGTTTCACCAAAGCCAAAACATCAATAAAAATAGCCAAAATAGTAACCAAAACAACAGTCTTCATATACGGCCTAACCATTTTCTTTACTCTCTCAAATGTCTTATTTTTCATTATCCATACCCCCTACTCATACTAAATTTTTTGACGGCTCCTTGCAAAAGCACAAACTAATCCAAAATAGACATCCTCCCCCTACTCTTCTCTGCCTGATTCTTATAAAACTCATAATACTTATTCTTCAAAGCCAACAAATCTCTATGAATACCTCTCTCAACAATCTTTCCATGCTCCAAAACCACAATTTCATCACAATGCTTAATATCAGAAATTCTATTAGAAATAATAATACAAGTCTTATTCTCAGTAAGCCTTCTAATATTTCTAAGTAAACTCTCCTCAGTCCTATTATCCAAAGCAGAAAAAGTATCATCAAAAATTAAAATACTACTATCATTCAAAAAAGCCCTTGAAATAACTACCCTTTGTTTCTGTCCACCAGATAAATCAATACCTTTTTCACCTATTATAGTATTAATACCATCAGACATTTCCTTAATCTCATCATAAATCATAGAAGATTTCGTACTTTCCATAATCTCATCTTCATCATAAATATCTCTAAATAAATTAATATTTTCCTTAAGAGAAGTTGAAAATAGAAAATTATCCTGAGTAATGTAGCAAATATTATTCCTTATAGTATCAGTTTGAATTTCATTAATATCTCTACCATCAATAAAAATATTTCCATTAGGAACCTTATATAATTTAAGTAGCAAATTCATCAAAGTCGTCTTACCACTACCTATCACACCAATTATTCCTAAAGACTTTCCAGACTTTATACTAATATTGATATTTTCTAAAACATTTTCACTACTTTCCGGATACTTATATGTCAAATTATTAATTTCAATATCTCCCTTTAGCTTTTCCGAATTAGAACTATCAATCAAAACTTTTTCTTCCTTCATTTTAAACATATCATCTAATCTCTTATACGAAACCTGATACTTTTTAAAATGTTTAATCATCCAAGGAATCCATCTAATTGGCTGCTGCAATATTAACATATAACCATTAAAAGCAACAAAATCTCCTACAGTGATTTGATTATTTAGCACCATATTACTTCCAAATAAAATTGCCATACCCATACCTAATCCAATTCCCATATTAGTGTATATACCTAGCATGGTTTCACTTGTAATTACTTTTAAATCAATATTTTTTAAATCTGTATTTTTATTCATAAATTCATCATATTGATTTTTCTCACCAACATAAGCCTTAGTAGTACGTATACTGTCTGTACTTTCTTGCACATATTCAGATAACTCAGTAAATTTCACTCTAGCCTCATTATAATTTCTCTCTAATTTCTTTATTGTTAGCAAAATTAGAATAATGCTAATTACTATTGGACATAATCCAACTATAGTTAATTTAATATTTGTTGATTGAATCATAGTATAAGCTACAATTGCAAAATTTAATACAAACCTTACAGATAATGTAATTGCATTTGATAGAAACTTTCTCACCTGATTAATATCTCTTACAAAGTGAGACATAATATCTCCATTTTTCAATGTTTGTATTTTTGCGACATCAGTTTTTAACATCTTTTCAAACAATCTGTCTCTTAATTCTTTAACTATATTTCTTGAAATTTTTGCATCTATCATTTTCCAGACAACTCTTGAAATCAATATAAGCACACAAATTCCCAATAAAATATAAGTTGCCTTCATTATGCTTTGTTTATTTAAACTTATATCATACAAAAAATCAATTATTTGGCCTAGCATTTTTGAAGGAACTGTTAGTAAATAAATGTTTACACCTATAAGAATGATTTCTATTATTAACAAAATAGTGTGTTTTTTTATTAGATTTTTAAGTATTTTATTCAAAAAATTCCCCTCCCTCTTTGATATTTTTATTCTTTTTCAGTAAAAATTAATATAGTATTTTGCTATGTACTAACTTATTCTTGTGTTTCTAATTAATTTACTTAAAATTAATTTGATAACCTACCTCCTAACTTTTTTTTATATAATTTTGTTATTAAACATTACTAAATTCATTTATAAAATTGGGTTATATTTTATAGATGTTAAAATAAGATGCGAAAACACCAAATATGTTAAATACATATCTGGCATATATGATTAAATTATTATTGATTTTTGTAGATTCTTTAATAGCATTTATGTTAATGTTTAAGTAACAATAATCATATAAATCTATTAATAGAGTTTGGCTTCTGTGTTCGGAATGAGAACAGGTATCTCTCTACAATAGTCGAATTATATCAAAATAAGTTAATAAATGTCAACCTATTTTGTATACAAAAATTATACATATATTGACTTTTTTGTTGTTTTATGGTATTATGTATAGTATAGGGTAATTATTTACCTAATTTAAAAAAAGGAGGAGTTTTCAAAATGAAAAACTCGAGACAAAACGAAATCATCATCTCTGACTTGGAAATTCGGGAGGGCGTTGACTGCACACTAGTCGCAGTTCATCTCTCTGAAGCCAACAATTTACTGGAGATTCTCCCAATGGAAATGAGATGCAAACTCATTGATTTCTGTGCATCAGAAGGCAGTGATATATTTGTTCTTCGGTTTGCATGCAGCTTGGATGAGTATTTCCATGCGTTGGATGACTTCGTAAGTCATATGCTGGCAAAGAATCCGGTTCTCAGAAATGAGGATGTTGAGTATTCTTGCTCTGTTCAGGAATTTCTGGACCGGTACAATGTCGCATAACTCCAACAGGAGCCTCACAAGAGGCTCCTAATCATTTACAAATAAAAAAATAATTCATATAAAAAAAGATGCTTAACAATGTAAGCATCTTTTTATTTATTATTCTGCTACTTCTTCAGAATCTTCAGCTGCAGCTGTTTCTTCTGGCTCTGGAGCATTTTCATATGCTTCAAAAATAGCTTTTTCTATTTTTTCTCTTGTCTCTGGATTGATTGG
>CANRGM010000030.1 GCA_947630155.1 uncultured Clostridia bacterium | reverse complement strand
AAATTAACAAGCGTAGATGGAATAGAGGCAGCAAATGAGGAAAGTCCAACAGACATAAAATATTCTATAAATGCTGTAGAGAATGATTTATTACCATCAGGATCAAAAAAAGATTATATTGTAACAGTAACTTGGGATGCTGATTCAACAGAAATACCAGAAACCAAAACAAAAACTGCTACAATTACATTAAATTATGAACAAGCTGAGTAGTATAAAATAAAAACAGAGATTTATGGAAACTGGGGGCGAAAGAAATGTGGGGCGAGAAATTTAGGAACGTTCCCTAAATTTCTTTTGTTCGTGGTTTCTTTTATTTGCAAGTATTATCAAAATTTTTCTTAAGGAGTTTTATATGCGTAAACAAATGCAGAAATACACAAATTTAAAAATTGTAGTTATAATAATAATGTTTGTATTTTTCTTGACAATTAGCGTGGGATATTCATATTTACAGCAGAGATTAAATATTTATGGAAAATCCACAATTGCTACAGATGAATCAGGCAAGTACATAAATGGAAATAGTACATATTCATATGAACTAGTACATTCAGATAAACAAAATGGGACAAATACTATTATATATGATATAAAACTAAATATTGTAAATATGGATAATGATATAGGCTCATGGCAAATTTCATTTGATGTTCCTCAAGGATATAATGATTTAATGTCTAATGTAAAAGAAAGCCTAGTAAAAGAATATGAAAATGGACGTATAACTGTATATCCGAGTGCTGAAGATGGATACTTGTCTAAGGGGGACATACTAGAGTTAGAAATGCAATTAGCTATTAATGGTGAATTAGATATAGATAATTTGACTTTAAATGGAAGATTAGCTTCAGAAACTAACTAAATATTAATGGTATTAATTAAGTTATAATAAATACAAATGAAAAAGGAGTACAAGTACAAAAATGAACAAAGAAAGAGGAACAATAATATTGTATGTAGCAATATTATGTATAATTCTAATAGGCTGTTTAACATTAACTGTTTTTGTTGTACCAAGCTTTTTTCAAGAGTCCACAAGAATAGTAATTATGATAATTTGGATTGCTCTTACTGTAATAGCAATGCCTATTGAAAATGATCATACAAGATTTAAAGGGAAAAATGAAAAAATAAAAACTACTCTTATAATAGTTATAATTTATTACATAATATATTTTCTATTAGGATTAATAGTAGGATATAGAAAAAGTCCATATTCTAGGAACTTTTTTATGATAATAAAAAACTTATTTTATATAGTAGGTTTAATTGCAATGCAAGATTATGTAAGAAGTAAGGTTATGAATAATCAAAGAAAAAAGATAAATTACGTTTTATTTACAATTATTTTTGTGTTGATACGATTAGATTATACAGAAGGATTTAAAGTTTTTTCTTCAGGAGATAAAGTTTTCGAATATTTTGCATCAGTCGTAATACCAGAAATAGCAAAAGGTTGTGTTTGCAGTTATTTAGCAATATCAGGAGGTACTTTACTTGTATATGCATATTCAATTCCGGTTGCCATTTTTCAAGTATTAGTTCCAATTTTTCCAGATTTTGATTGGTTTTTGAAATCTATATTTGATATTATGATATCATTGATATTATTTTTGTATAATAACTATGAACATACCATAAAAACAACAAGATTAACAAGAAAAGATAAGAAAAAAATAAACCCCATACGTAATATACCGGAAATTATGTGTTTATTACTTGTAGTCGCTTTTATAGCAGGATTTTTACCAGCTAAGCCGGTGGCAATTATGTCATATAGTATGGTTCCTACATTTAGTAGAGGTGCAGTGGTTATTTCAGTAAAAATGGATGAAAAAGATTTACATAAATTAAAAGTTGGAGATATATTGCATTACAAATCAGAAAATGGAGAGATTATACATAGAATAATTAGTATTAAAGAAGATAAAGATGGTAAAATATTATTCCAAACACAAGGTGATAATAACAATGTTCCTGATGGGAATTTAGTTGAACCAGAACAAGTTATAGGTTGCGTAAAACTATATATTCCGTACATAGGATATCCATCAGTATGGTTTAGTGAGAAAATATTGGGAATGAAATCATTTATAACTATTTAACAAAAGAAGAGGTGTTAAAATGGATAAAAATGTCAATAAAAATAGAACTAAAAATGTATTAAGAAATATATGTATAAGCACATTAGTATTGTTTTTAGGGATTATAATGATATTCAAATCATTTAAAGTAGAAGAAGGAACACAGAACTTACTATATTCCTATAATATGAGCAGAAATGTTAATTATAAAGTTAATTTGATAGAAAACGAATTTTTTGAAAATCAAACCTTGGATATGGGTAAAACCTATATATCTAGTTTAGTTGATAAAATAAATATGGATTTTTCGTATTCCTTACATGGTAATAAAAAAGCAAAAACTAAGTACATATATCAAGTGGTTGCTGTGTCTACAGTTAATTATGCAAATACAACAGAGGATTCAAAAGAACCTATTTGGTCTAAGCAGTACATTGTGGTTGAACCTAAAACAGTTGAAATTGAAGATTCTAATTTTAGTATAAAGGAAAACTTTGATATAGATTTTGCTACTTATAATGCTGAAGTTAAGAATTTTAAAGAAAAATTAAGATTGCCTGTTGAGGCTGAATTACAAATTAAATTAATTGTAAGAAGTGATATGGATGTTCCAGGAATAGAAGATACAGTTGTAGAATGTTCAATTATGAATGTTAAAATGGATTTAGCAGAAGATGTTTTTACAGTTGAAAAGCAATTTGATAAAACAGGTAATGAGTCTATATATGATACAACAGAAACTAATAAACAGATAAATAAACCTTTACTTGGTTTAGGTGCAGGTTTGGTTATTATTGCAATAATGATTATATTAGATTCAATTAGAAAATCTATTAAATTTAGTAAAAAAAGCGATTATGCTATTGCATTAAATAGAATTTTGAAAAATTATGGAGACATTGTTGCTGAGATTGTAAGTCCAGTTGAAATAGATAATTTGAATGTTATTGAGGTTAAAAATTTTGATCAATTATTAGATATAGAAGAAGAAATTAGAATGCCAATTTTGTTTTATGAGACTATTCCTGATGAGCAAGGGGAGTTCATTATTGTATGTGATAGTGTAGCATATAGATATGTGATTGGTTAAGAAATTTTTATAAAAGGTTGTAATAATTAAAAATAATTGATATACTTATTAAAGGAAAAAATTTCTTGATTTAGGAGGTAAACATATGGAAGATAATATTAATAATGGAACTGGACAAGATGTAAGTAATGAGCAGCCTGTAAAAAACAATTCAGAGGAGATTTCTTTAGGAAATAATGCTATAAAAATTGCTGATGATGTGGTTGCAGTAATTGCAGGTGTTGCTGTTTCTGAAATTGCTGGTGTTGCAAATATGGCTGGTGGTTTTGCTGGTGGAATTACAGAAGTATTAAGTGGTAAAAAGAATTTGGCAAAAGGTATTAAAGTTGATGTTGGTGAAAAAGAGACAAAAATAGATGTTAATATAATTGTTGAATATGGAACAAGAATTCCAGATGTTGCTTATGAAATACAAACCAAAGTAAAAAAGGCTGTTGAAACTATGACTGGATTAAAGGTTGTAGAAGTAAATGTACATGTTCAAGGCGTAAATATTAGCAACAACAATACTTTTAATAATGAAGATGAAAGAGATATTGAACAATAAAAACTTAAAAGTATGTAAGCATTATAAGTAATAATAAATGCTTTAGTTTTAGTAAAGCACGGAATTTTCGATATACCGTGCTTTCTTCTACTAAAAGGAGGTAAGAATATATGAAAATATTAGAAAGATTAGCATTAATATTTTTTTCCATAATTATGATAGTACTAGCTGTTACAAGTTGTTTAGTTGTGTTTAATTTAATAGAATTAAAAAGTATTTATAATTATTTGGAGGATTTAATTCAAAATGAAACTGTATGTAGAGTTATAGTTGGTTTATCCATAGTCTCAATTCTTCTTGCAATAAAAGCTTTATTTTTCCCTTCAAAAACAAAGAAGAAACAGGAAATAAAAACAGGTGTGTTATTAGAAAATAAAGATGGTAGATTATTAATATCAAGAGATACTATTGAAAATTTAGTCAACAGTGTTGTAAAAAGTTTTGATGAAGCTATAGATGTTCAAAGTAAAGTTAATTTGGATAATAATAGCAATATTACAGTGTATATAAGTTTATTAGTAAGGGAAGATTCTATAATAAAAGAATTGTCATCTAATATTCAAAATAAAATTAAAGAAACAATTAAAAGAAGCACAGATTTAGATGTTAATCAGATAAACATAAATATAAAAGACATTGAGAGCAACAAAAAAAGTAGTAATCAGATTAAGGTAAAGGTTAGCAATGTTCAAATAAATGAAAAACAAGCTAAAGATGAGAATAATAACACACAACAGAAAAATGATTTTATTGTTAAGAATTAGAAAGGTGGAATTATTATGAATGATAATGGAAATTTTTTATCAAAAAATATAGGAGCAATTATAGGTATTATAGTAGCCCTAATCTTAGCTTGTACAAGTTTATATAGGATTGTAATAATTATTATTGCAATGGTTGGAGGAGCATATATAGGACGATATATTCAGTATAATAAAGAAGAAGCAAAAGATAAAATGAAGAAGTTTATAGATAAGTTGTAATAATATATATTTTAGTTATAGCTATAAAGATTCAAGTATAAAATAAGTTGAAATTAAAAGGGTGAAAAAAATGAATAAGTCTATAATAAGAGAGTTGACATTTAAATTGTTATACAGTTTGGAAATTCAAAAAAGTTATAATGATGAAGATATTGAATTATATTTTGAAGGAATAGAATTAGAATCTGATAAAATTAAAAGTCAAATAAAAGAAGATGTAAATAATATAATAAAATATAATGAGGACCTAGTTAATCAAATATCTAGTAATTTAAAATCAGATTGGAAATTGGACAGAATTTCTAAAGTTAATATTTCATTATTAAAACTAGCAATTTATGAAATGTTGTATAAAAAAGTTCCATATAAGGTTGTCATAAATGAAATTGTTGAATTAGCAAAAAAATACGGTGAAGATACATCTAGTTCATTTATAAATGGAGTATTAGCAACTATTGTCAAAGAAAATAAATTGCAATCATAAGAAAAGAGGGATTAAATGGAGTACAATCCAATTACAGTTACAGATTTAAACAGGTATATCAAAACTAAAGTTGATAATGATGAATATTTAAATAATGTTTTAGTAAAAGGTGAAATATCAAATTTTAAGCATCACTATACAGGTCATATGTATTTTACATTAAAAGATGAAAATTCTTTAATAAAATGCATTATGTTTAAAACATATACACCTAATTTAAAATTTGTTCCAAGAGATGGAATGAAGGTTATGGTTCTAGGTACAGTGTCTGTTTTTGAAAGAGATGGGGTATATCAAATATACTGCAAAGCTATGCAGGAAGATGGTATGGGAAGTCTATACACAGCGTATGAAGAATTAAAAAATAAATTAGAAAAGCAAGGGTTATTTGATAATAAATATAAAAAACAAATTCCAAAGTTTCCGAAGTGTATAGGAGTTTTGACTGCAAGTACTGGTTCAGTAATTAGAGATATAATTAATGTTTCTACAAGAAGAAATCCAAATTGTTATATTAAATTATTTCCTGTTCCAGTTCAAGGAAAGGGAGCAAGCGATAAAATCTCAGATGCCATAAAAACAATGAATAAATATAAATTAGCAGATGTAATTATCCTAGCGCGTGGAGGAGGCTCTTTAGAAGATTTATGGCCATTTAATGAAGAAATTGTTGCTCATGCTATATTTGATTCAGAGATTCCAATTATTTCGGCTGTAGGACATGAAACAGATTTCACAATTGCTGACTTTGTGGCGGATTTAAGAGCACCAACACCTTCTGCTGCAGCAGAATTGGCAGTTCCAAATGTTACAGATTTATTATTAGATTTAGATAAATATGACAATAGATTAAAGAGTTCTTTAAGAAAAAAATTAGAATTAATGAGATTAAGATATGAAAAATGTATTGCAGGAGCGGCTTTTAAGGATCCTTTGAAAAATATAAATGAAAAATATATCCTAATTGATATGAAAATAAAACAAATACATAATTCTATAACTAACAGAATAAAGGATAATAAAACTAAAATGATTGAATTAATAACCAAATTAGATACATTAAGTCCTTTGAAAACATTGTCAAGAGGATATACTATAACAACTGATTTAGGTGGTAAAGTTGTGAATTCATCCAAAGGTTTGAATAAAGATGATGAATTGATTTTGAAATTTCATGATGGTAATACAAATGTTAAAGTTATTTAGAATTTGAAGAATATTTTTAGTTATTATTAAAATTAGGAAAAGGAGTACGTAATATGGGAAAACATGTAAATTATAATAAAAAAGCTAATAATTTAAAAATACTATTAGTTATAGTTATTATTGTGTTTATTCTTTGTTTAGTTTATACTGCAAAGGTTTATTTTGACGGAAAAAAACCAGTAAATACAATTTCTAGTAATGAACAACAAAACAATGTGAATATAGAAGAAAATGAAGAAAATAACCCAAAAGATGAGGTTGTTGTTGAAGAAAGTCCAGAAGTAGAAGAACCTGAAAATACTCCTGATTCTGCACAAGAATCAGGTGATGAAGAACATAATGATGAAGTAACCAGCATAAGTGATGAAGATAAGGCTATAGAACTTGCAAAAAAACAATATGGAACCACAGATGGTGTATATTTTAGAATAGAACAAACTATTTCTAATGGTGTGTATGAAGTTTCTGTAAGAGATGCAGAAACAACAATGGAGTATGCTTGGTATACAATTGATGTAAAAAACGAAACAGTAAAATAGTAAAATTCTTATGATAAAAAAATAATGATATATTAAACTTAAAACTAGAAAGGAATTATTATAGTTATGAAAAATGAAAATAACATTAATTTTGAGGATGCAATGAAAAAATTAGAAGAAATTGCAGTAGAACTTGAAAAGAATGATTTAGATTTAGATACATCTGTTTCAAAATTTGAAGAAGGAATGAAATTATCTAAGCAATGTAGTAAAATGCTTGAAGATGCAGAAAAAAGAATTAGTGTTCTAATTCAAACTGAGAAGGGAATTTCAGAAGAAGATTTTGAATAATTTGGGAAAGGATACAAATAGGGACGAATTATGAGCTTTTTTGATAAATACAAATTTTTGATAATACCATTTTCAGTATGGTTCTTTATACAATTATTTAAGGTCATATATGACTTAGTAAAAATAAAAAAATTTAACTTCAAGAGAATTTTGGGGGCAGGTGGTATGCCAAGTTCACATAGTGCAGTTGTTACTTCACTTTCTACTTTGATTGGAAAATATGAAGGTACAGATTCTGTAGCATTTGCTATGTCAGTAATATTTGCATGTGTAGTTATGTATGATGCTGCAGGGGTTAGAAGAGCAGCTGGTAAACAAGCAAAACTCTTAAATAGGATAATAGAAACGCCAGGGTTATCAAAAGTAGAGGTTTCTGAAAGATTAGTTGAAGCCTTAGGCCATACACCTGTACAAGTAATTGTTGGTGCTATTATTGGTATTGTTGTAGGCATAATTTTTTAAGGAATAACACGAAAAAATAGTTTAGTTATATAAGTATTAATTAATCCGATCTTTTTTAGTTATGAATAAAAATGTATAGGAGGTTGTAGAAGCAAATGAAGGATATTGAAATTGCACAAAATGCTAAGTTAGAAAAAATTGATAATATTGCAAATAAGCTAGAAATAAATGAAAAATATTTAGAGCAATATGGAAAGTATAAAGCTAAAATTGATTTAGAAATTTTTAATGAACTAAAAGATAAAAAAAATGGAAAATTGATATTAGTAACTTCCATAAATCCAACGCCTTTAGGTGAGGGAAAAACTACGGTTTCAATTGGTTTAGTTGATGGATTAAATAAAATTGGGAAAAAAGCAGTTGCAGCATTAAGGGAACCATCATTAGGCCCAGTATTTGGAATAAAGGGAGGAGCAACTGGTGGAGGTTATTCTCAGGTAGCTCCAATGGAGGAAATCAATTTGCATTTTACTGGTGATATTCATGCAATAACCTCAGCAAATAATTTATTGTCTGCAATAATAGATAATCATATTTATTTTGGAAATAAATTAGAATTTGATAAAGTAACATGGAAAAGATGTGTCGACTTAAATGATAGACAATTAAGAACAGTAAATACAGGATTGTCTGGTGAAAAAAATATTATACCAAGAGAAGATGGATTTGATATAACTGTTGCTTCAGAAATAATGGCAGTATTATGTTTGTCTGAAAATATTCAAGACTTGAAGAAAAAAATATCAAATATTATAGTAGGTTATAATAAAAATAAACAGCCTATAAAAGTAAGTGATTTAAATGCACAAGGAGCTTTAACAGTTTTACTAAAAGATGCAATAAAACCTAATTTGGTTCAAACTTTAGAAAATAATCCATGCCTTATTCATGGAGGACCTTTTGCAAATATTGCACATGGATGTAATAGCATTATAGCAACGAAAATGGCTTTAAAGTTAGCAGACTATGTAGTAACAGAAGCTGGATTTGGTGCAGACCTAGGTGCAGAAAAGTTTTTAGATATAAAGTGCAGAAAAGCAGATTTAAAACCAGATGCAGTTGTGTGTGTTGCAACTATTAAAGCATTAAAATATCATGGTGGAATGGCAAAAGAAGAAATACAAAACGAAAACATAGAGTCATTAATAAAAGGAACTAAAAACATATTAAAACATATAGAGAATTTAAGAGATAACTTTGGGCTAAATGTAGTTGTAGCAATAAATAAATATAACACAGATACTGAAAAAGAAATACAAACATTAACACAAATATTAAATGATAATAATGTACAATTAAGCTTATGTGAAAATTGGGAAAAGGGAAGTAATGGAATTACAGATCTAGCTGAAAAAGTTACTAAATTATGTGAGAAAGAATCTAATTTTAAATTCATATATGATTTGAAAGATACCATAGAAACAAAAATAGAAAAAGTGTGTACTCAAATATATGGAGCAAATGGAGTTGAATATAGTTCAAAAGCACTTGAAAATATAGAACAAATAAAAAGTATAGGTTATTCAGATTTGCCAATATGTATTGCTAAAACACAATATTCTTTTTCTGATAATCCTAAAAATTTGGAATGTGAAGAGCCTTTTAATATACATGTTGAAAATGTAATATTGAAAAGTGGTGCAGGATTTATTGTAGTACTAACAGGAAAAATAATGACAATGCCAGGCTTACCAAAAGTTCCAGCTGCAGAAAATATTGATGTAGATGAAAATGGCAATATTATGGGAATATTTTAGATACATTTATATTAAATTAGAACATAAAAGTTTTATTATAAAAATATTTAAATCACTCTAATATAAGATAAACTAAAAATTTGTATAAATCACCTCATTTTGGAAAAAATAATTTCAAAATGAGGTGATTTTTATGAAAAATTTAGTAAAAAAGCAAAAAATTTTTGCAATTTTTAATATAATTTTGGTATTTGCAATATTTTTAAGTTATAATTTATTTTTTAGAAATAATGAAGTAAATGCATTATCTAGATATGGATCTTCTGGTAATGAAGTAACACAAATTCAAACTAAGTTAAAAAGATGGGGTTATTATAATGGAAATATTGATGGTATATATGGTAGTAAAACAGTGACTGCAGTAAGGTCTTTTCAAGCTAAAAATGGTTTGACTGTTGATGGAATTGCGGGACCTAAAACACTAGAAGCAATGGGTATATATAATTCATCAAATTCTGGAAGAACTAATAATAGTGATTTAAATTTATTGGCCCATTTAATTTATGCAGAAGCAAGAGGTGAGCCATATTCAGGGCAAGTTGCTGTAGGAGCAGTTGTATTAAACAGAGTAAAAAATAGTAGTTTTCCTAATAGTGTTGCTGGAGTAATTTATCAGCCAGGAGCGTTTAGCGTGGTTAGTGATGGACAGATTAATTATTCACCAAATACTACTGCTATAAATGCAGCAAGAGATGCCATGAATGGTTGGGATCCAACATATGGATGTATATATTATTTTAATCCTAATACTGCAACTAGTGGTTGGATTTGGTCTAGGCCATATGTGCTTACGATTGGGAATCATAGGTTTTGTAGGTAGTTTTTTCTTATTTTAAATTGTATGTAATTTTTTATAAAATAATATTTTGTGAAAATTATGTGAATTTTAGTAAAAGGTATTGACTTTTCCAACATATGGGTGTAAATTATTAGCAGTCTAATGAAAGGACTGCTAATAATTTTGTAATATTATAATTACAACAAGCATATAATATAATGTTGTAATTATGTGAAATCGAAGGAGGTAATTTTAATGTTAAAACCATTATTAGACAGAGTTGTAGTAAAAATGATAGAAGCTGAAGAAACAACAAAAAGTGGAATTATTTTAACTGCAAATAGTAAGGAGAAACCACAAATTGCTGAGGTTTTAGAAGTTGGACCTGGTGGGCAAGTAGATGGTAAAGAAGTTAAAATGTACATAAACAAGGGAGATAAAGTTGTTCTAAACAAGTATAGTGGAACAGAAATAAAATACGAAGGTGAAGATTTAATTATAGTAAAGCAAAGCGATATTTTAGCTATTGTAGAATAATTAAATAATTTTTATATTGATAAGAGTGTAGATAGGAGGAAAATAAAATGGCAAAAGAAATAAAATTCGGTGAAGAAGCCAGAAAAAAGTTATTAGATGGAGTAAACCAATTAGCTGATACAGTAAAAGTTACATTAGGTCCAAAGGGAAGAAATGTTGTATTAGATAAAAGTTTTGGAGCACCATTAATTACAAATGATGGTGTTACAATAGCAAAAGAAATTGAATTAGATGATCCATTTGAAAATATGGGAGCTAGACTTGTAAAAGAAGTTTCTACAAAAACTAATGATGTAGCAGGTGATGGAACAACAACAGCAACAGTTTTAGCACAAAGTATGATTAAAGAAGGTGTAAAAAATGTAGCTGCAGGTGGAGATCCAATGGCTATAAAAAGAGGAATAGATAAGGCCGTAAATTCAGCTGTAGAAGCCTTAAGAAAAAATAGTTCTGAGGTAAATGGAAAAGAGGATATTGCAAGAGTTGCAAGTATTTCAGCAAATAGTGAAGAAATTGGTAATTTAATTTCAGAAGCTATGGAAAAGGTTTCAAAAGATGGTGTTATCACAATTGAAGAATCTAAAACATCAAATACAGAATTAAATATTGTTGAAGGAATGCAATTTGATAAAGGATATGTATCACCTTATATGGTAACAGATACAGAAAAAATGGAAGCTGTAGTAGATAATCCATATATACTAATTACAGACAAAAAAATTAGCAATATTCAAGAAATTTTACCATTGTTAGAAGAATTAATGCAATCTTCAGGAAAACTTGTTATAGTATGTGATGATATTGAAGGTGAAGCTCTATCAACATTAGTTTTAAATAAATTAAGAGGTGTACTAAATGTTGTAGCAGTAAAGGCTCCAGGTTTTGGAGATAAAAGAAAAGCAATGTTAGAAGATTTAGCAATTCTAACAGGTGGAGAAGTTATTACATCAGATTTAGGACTAGAATTAAAAGAAACAACTGTAGCTCAATTAGGTAGAGCAAAACAAGTTAAGGTTTCAAAAGAAAATACTATAGTTGTAGATGGTATGGGAGATAAAAATGCAATTACAGAGAGAGTTAATCAAATAAAAGCTCAACTTGCAGAGGAAAAGAGCGAGTATGAAAAAGAAAATTTACAAGAAAGACTTGCTAAAATTGCAGGCGGAGTTGCTGTAATTGGTGTTGGAGCAGCTACAGAAGTCGAAATGAAGGATAAGAAATTAAGAATTGAAGATGCTTTATCTGCTACAAAGGCAGCTGTTGAAGAAGGAATAGTTGCAGGTGGAGGAACAGCATTTGTTAATATCATACCAGCTGTTGAAGGAATATTATCAGATTTAAATGAAGATGAAAAAATTGGTGCAAAAATAGTTTTGAAAGCATTAGAAGAACCTGTTAAACAAATAGCTATAAATGCAGGATTAGAGCCAGCAGTTATTTTAGAGAAGGTAAAACAAAGTCCAGTTGGAACAGGATTTAATGCACAAGATGAAGTTTATGTAGATATGAAAAAGGCTGGAATTGTTGATCCAACTAAGGTTTCAAGAAGTGCTTTACAAAATGCAGCTTCAATTGCATCTATGGTGTTGACTACAGAGAGTATTGTTACTGAGAAAAAAGAAAAAGGTTGCAATTGTGGTGCGGGAAATGATGAGGCAGCTGCGGGAATGGGCGGAATGTATTAATTGTATGCCAAAAAAATTGAGTGCAGGATGACTGCACTCAATTTTTTTGGCATGTGGGGGTTTGCAGGGGGTCGTCCAATTCAATAGTTATGTAACGCAGTTAAATATATTAACATTCCGTTCGTTTGCTGGCGTGGGAGTTTGGGAGAAAGACTTTAGGTGGGAGCGCCAAACTGCGCACTCCACTTCATGTTAATATATTTAACTGCGTTACATAACTATTGAATTGGACGACTCTGTGGATAAGAATTTCATTAGATTGAGTACTTAAGAAAAAGTTTTGAGGAGTAATGGGAACATCTTTCTTGTCCATCTTATCTACTTGTAAATATTAATTGACAATATGGTAAAAATATCATAGAATAGAGGAAACAAAAGAAAGGATATGATGATATGAATATATGGCATGATATAAATGGAGAAAGAATAAAAAAAGATGATTTTGTGGCAGTAGTAGAAATCCAAAAAAATGGTAGAAATAAGTATGAATTAGACAAGGAAACTGGTCTTTTAAGATTAGATAGAGTATT
>CANRGM010000029.1 GCA_947630155.1 uncultured Clostridia bacterium | reverse complement strand
GACCACCACAAAAACTAAAACGCCTACATACTTACTCACTGCCCTACAGCAATTCGACCATCGCACTCAGGAATTATTACTCTCTGTGCGCTGTTGGGAAGCATTTTCAAAACAATATATATCCACTGCCATACTCACATTGAGCTTTTTGACGTCTTCCTGCAAACCACCAAAACACGCCTCCAAAAAAATAAAAAAACCTCTTGCATTTTCTCCTCAAACATGTTATCATAATAAACATAATATACAGCTCCAAAAGAGACAAGTAATAAACTCCCTTTTATTCAGAGAGATTATGGTTGGTGAAAATAATCTAAAATAGTTTATGAATCTACTCTTTAGCTTTTAGTGAAAACTAAACCTAGTAATGCCAGGTTACAAGCATTGTTAAGATATATAATTTGTTTACAAATTTATATAAATTAAGGTGGCACCGCGATATTAAATATAATCGTCCTTATGATTTTCATAAGGACGTTTTTTTTTAGAAAGGAAGATGTTTTATGATTGATATTAAATTTTTAAGAGAAAACCCTGATGTTGTAAAAGAAAACATCAAAAAGAAATTTCAAGACCATAAGTTACCTTTAGTTGATGAAGTTATTGACTTAGATCAAAAAAATCGAGAAGTAAAATTAAAAGGTGATGAACTTAGAAGTAAAAGAAATTCATTAAGTAGTGAAATTGGTAACTTGATGAAAAATGGTCAAAAAGATGAAGCTGAAAAAATTAAATTACAAGTTCAAGAAATAAATGATAAACTTGCTGAAAATGAAAAATTAGAACAAGAATATTCAGAAGAAATCACAAAAAGAATGATGAAAATTCCTAACATAATACACGAATCTGTTCCTATTGGAGAAGATGATAGTAAAAATGTAGAAATTCAAAAATATGGTGAACCTAAAGTGCCAGACTATGAAATTCCATATCACGGCGAAATTATGGAGGCTCTACATGGTTTAGATTTAGACTCTGCTCGTAGAGTTGCTGGAAATGGTTTCTATTACTTAATGGGAAATATTGCAAGATTACATTCTGCTGTCTTAACTTATGCAAGAGATTTTATGATTAATAAAGGTTTTACTTATTGCATTCCACCATATATGATTCGTTCTGAAGTTGTAACAGGTGTTATGAGTTTTGAAGAAATGGATACCATGATGTATAAAATCGAAGGAGAAGATTTGTATTTAATAGGAACAAGTGAACATTCTATGATTGGTAAATTTAAAGGACAAATTCTTCAAAAAGCAGATTTACCATATACAATGACTTCATACTCTCCATGCTTTAGAAAAGAAAAAGGTGCACATGGTATAGAAGAACGTGGTGTTTATAGAATTCACCAATTTGAAAAACAAGAAATGATAGTTGTTTGCGAACCAGAAGATAGCTATGAGTGGTATAATAAAATGTGGTCATACACAGTTGAATTATTTAGAAGTATGGATATACCAGTTCGTACTCTTGAATGTTGCAGTGGAGATTTAGCTGATTTAAAAGCAAAGAGTGTTGATGTCGAGGCATGGAGCCCTCGTCAGCAAAAATATTTTGAAGTTGGAAGTTGTTCAAATCTAACAGATGCACAAGCTCGTAGATTAGGAATTCGTATTAAAGGCGAAAAAGGAAATTATTATGCACATACTTTAAACAATACAGTTGTAGCTCCACCTCGTATGTTGATTGCATTGATTGAAAATAATTATCAACCTGATGGAAGTATCTTAATTCCAGAAGTTTTACGTCCTTATATGGGAGGATTGGAGAAGATTTCTGTTTAACAAATAGCCGTCAGAATAAGCAGTTATGTAATGTGTTAAAATAAATTAATAAAAATTCAAGAATGAGGTAAATAAAAATGTTAATTAAAAACCCTAGAATTGAGATATCTGCTACATCTCCAAAGCAGTACCCTACTTCTGGACTTCCAGAAATAGTTTTAGTGGGTAAATCAAATGTTGGTAAATCTTCATTTATAAATACTATGATTAATAGAAAAAAATTGGCTAGAACAAGTAGTGAACCTGGTAAGACTAGACAGATTAATTTTTATAATATGGACGATAAATTTTATTTCGTAGATTTGCCTGGATATGGCTATAGTAAAATGTCTAAAATTGAACAAGAAAAGGTTAATAAATTTATTGACGAATATTTACATATTAGAAAAAATATTTCTCTAATTGTGCTTCTAATCGATATTAGACATGATGTTGGTGCAAATGATAGATTGATGTATGATTATATAATTTGCTCTGGTCTTCCCTTTATAGTACTTGCTAATAAAGCTGATAAGATTGCTGTTACTAAAGTTAATGATAGAGTTAAAGAAATACAATCAGACTTAAATCCTATTGGGGATTTTAACTTTTTACCATTTTCAGCAGAGCGAAAAATATATGTTGATGATGTTTGGAATATTTTAGAAAAATATCTTTAAAAATAATTTTTACTATCAAATTAAATGAATACATCTATACTTAAGATATTCATAGCTAGATACCTTTCTTCCAAAAGCATCAAAAGTATGTGCCGCAATAAGCGTATTATCTTCATTATCTGCATTTTGTACTACAACTAATCCATGTGTAAATTGTACGCCATTAAAACTCAACTGAATAATATCCCCTATTTCTAGCTTATCAATTGTTGTCTCTATTCCTTTTGGTCCTGCTGATCTATTTGATACTAGAAAATTATACAAGAACTCCACACCAGTCCATGATGGGGATTTATTATTTGCATTAATATAATACCAACCATTATTCATATCATAATTCATCTCACCACATCCAGCATAAACACATTGTGAAACGAAATTAGTACAATCTCCCCCTAAATATTCATAATTATAATATTGCGGATTTCTTAAATATGCCCATTTTTCAGCATACTCATATACCTTCTTCCTATCATATTTACTCATATTATCACCTATTATAATTATATTAATAGGACATTTAACCATGTTACACAACTAATTGAATTAAACGGATTATTGTAAATAACTAAAAAAATAAAAAGCCCTTTTGAACTCTACTCTTATGAGTATTTCATTCAATTAGCTTTTTATTTTTTTTATTAAACTAAAGATAAAATTACAACTTCAGCTGAATCTCCTCTTCTAGGTCCTTTTTTAATCATACGAGTATAACCACCATTTCTACCTTCATACTTAGGAGCTATTTCATTAAATAATTTAGATGTTAAATCTATTTTATTTCCTTCGCTATCAGTTACTTTATTTACCATTCTCATCATTTTTCTTCTTGCATTTAATCTTGATGGCATATCTTTTTGTCTTTTTTCAGTTGTTTCTTCTTTTACAACTTTAAAATATTCCTTACCATTTTTACTTTTTGCAAGTTCTGTAACTTTTCTACCATTGCCATCTAATTTAGCTTTTACTACCTTAGCATCAACAGTTTCATAGTTATCCTTTTCTTTTACAGCTAATGCAATAATACTGTCAGCCATAGCTTTTACTTCTTTAGCTCTAGCCTCAGTTGTTTCTATTTTTCCATGTAATATTAAATCTGTTAAAGCTGTTTTCAACATAGCATTTCTTATATCTGTAGTTCTACCTAACTTTCTATTAATTGCCACTTTTTTCACCCTCTCTTTTTTATTAATAAGTAAACTTTGAATTTAGATATTCTCTTAATTTTTATATCTTATATTAAATATTAAGTTAATATCTATATACTATTCTTCTTCTCTGGCAAAACCTAATCCTAATGAATGTAATTTATTTGTTACTTCATCTAAAGATTTTTTACCAAGATTTCTAACTTTCATCATGTCTGATTCTGTTTTATTTGTTAAATCTTCAACTGTAGATATATTAGCTCTTTTTAGACAGTTGAATGATCTTACAGATAATTCTAATTCTTCTATAGACATTTCTAATACTTTTTCTTTCTTGAATTCTTCCTTTTCAATCATTACTTGAGTATTCTTTGTTGCTTCAGATAAGTCTATAAATAACTCTAAATGTCCAGTCATTACTTTTGCAGCTAAACTTAGAGCTTCATATGGTTTCAAACTTCCATCTGTCCAAACTTCTATTGTTAGTTTGTCATAATCTACCATTTGACCAACTCTGGTGTTTTCAACTGAATAATTAACTTTTCTAACTGGTGTATAGATAGAATCTATAGGAAGTACACCCAAAGGTTGATTTTCCTTTTTGTTTTTCTCAGCTGTGTTGTATCCTCTACCCATTTCAGCTGTTAGTTCCATTACTAATGAACCACCTTCAGAAACAGTAGCTATATGTAAATCCGGATTTAATATCTCAACTGTTCCATCAGTAATTATATCACCTGCAGTAACTTCTCCTTCTTCTTTTACATTAATTCTTAGAATTTTCTCTTCATTTTTATCCAATTTTAATCTTACATTTTTTAGATTAACAATTATCTCTGGTACATCTTCTACTACATTTGGTATTGTAGAAAATTCATGTAATACTCCATCAATTTTTACTCCAGTTATAGCACTTCCTGGTAGTGATGAAAGTAATATTCTTCTTAAAGAATTTCCTATTGTAATACCATAACCTCTTTCTAATGGTTCACAAACAAATTTAGCATAATTATTCTCATTGTCTATCTCTAAGCATTTAATATTTGGCTTTTCAAATTCTATCATTTTTACCTCCTAATAATTAATCATTTTTTATATCCAGTCTTAAAGTAAAAGTTATATTTAATTTTTTGAATATGAATTTTTATATTACATAACAAAACAAATAAGAATATAAACTCTTCTTTAACACACTTATAACTATTATTTTGAGTAAAGCTCTACTATTAAATGTTCTTCTACTGGGTAGTCAATTTCTTCTCTTGATACTTCTGCTAATACTTTACCTGATAAATTATCTACATTTTTTTCTAACCATGTAGGTACTAATCTTGAAGCTGTTTCTTCAACACTTTGTTTAATAGTACCATTATCTCTTCTTATTTCTCTAACAGCTATTTCATCTCCTGGTTTTACTAAGTATGATGGAATATCAACTTTTTGTCCATTAACTTGAAAAGCCCCATGTGAAACTTGCATTCTAGCTTCTGCTCTTGTTCTTGCATATCCTAATCTAAATACTACATTATCTAATCTACTTTCTAGTAATTTTAGTAATAATTCACCTGTATTTCCTTTTTTGTTATAAGCTATTGCAAAATATTTTCTAAATTGTTTTTCTCCAACTCCATAAATAAATTTCAATTTTTGCTTTTCTTTTAACTGAATAGCATATTCAGAAACTTTTTTGTGTTTATTACCTGCTGGTTTACGATTAGATTCTTTATCAATTCCGATTACTGTTGGACTGATACCTAAATATCTACATCTTTTTAAAACAGGTTCTCTATATCTTGACATTAATTTTCACCTTCCTTAATTTATTTAATTACTATACACGACGTCTTTTTGGTGGTCTACAACCATTGTGTGGTATTGGTGTTACATCTTTAATACTACTTATTTCTAGACCTGCAGCTTGTAAAGATCTTATAGCTGCTTCACGACCAGAACCTGGTCCTTTTACAAATACTTCAACTGTTTTTAATCCATGTTCCATAGCAACTTTAGCTGCTGTTTCAGCTGCTTCTCCAGCAGCAAATGGTGTGCTTTTTCTAGAACCTTTAAATCCTAATTGTCCAGCACTAGCCCAAGATAATGCATTACCTTGAACATCAGTTATTGTAACTATTGTATTATTAAAACTAGAATGAATATGAGCCATACCTTTTTCTATATTTTTTCTGTCTCTTCTTCTAGTAACTCTTTTTGTTACATTTTTAGTAGCCATTTATGTTTTACCTCCTAATTATTTTTTACTTTTACTTACTAATTTTCTAGGACCTTTTCTTGTACGAGCATTAGTTTTTGTTCTTTGTCCTCTAACTGGTAATCCTCTTCTATGTCTTAAACCTCTGTAGCATCCTATTTCTGTTAATCTCTTAATATTAAGAGCAACTTCTCTACGTAAGTCACCTTCAACTACATAACCATCCATAGCATTTCTTATTGCTTGTACTTGGTCATCAGTTAAATCCTTTACTCTAGTATCTGGGTTAACACCTGCTTGTTTTAATATTTTTTGTGAACTTGGTAAACCAATTCCATATATATATGTTAATCCAATTTCTACTCTTTTTTCTCTAGGTAAATCTACTCCTGCTATACGAGCCATTATTTTAGCACCTCCAAAATATTTTGTTTATTTGTTTATTTTATACTTTATTAAAGGTGAAATGCATTAATATAATTAACTCGGATTTTTAATTATATTAATCTTTAACAAATATAAAATATTATATATAAACACAAATTAAATAAAATATCAGCCGCTTATCGTAATTTGTGTTAATATCGTTTTTTTAATTATCCTTGTCTTTGTTTATGTTTAGGATTTTCACATATTACTCTAATAACACCTTTTCTTTTGATTACTTTACATTTTTCGCATATTTTCTTAACTGATGGTCTTACTTTCATTTCACTACACCTCCTGTAATTTTTACTACAATAACTCACATATAGTGTTTGTAATAATTTAATGATGCGTGAGGTCAGACGTATAGAAATAA
Source organism: uncultured Clostridia bacterium (assembly GCA_947630155.1). Taxonomy (GTDB): domain Bacteria; phylum Bacillota; class Clostridia; order TANB77; family CAG-508; genus CAG-492. Next base: position 6,490 of record CANRGM010000029.1, on the reverse strand, counting down.
CAGGCTAAATGAAATTTTATACATCTCACATCGCACCTCATAAATTAATCAAACACTATTTGCTTTTTATTTTGCTCTCCATGTAATTCTTCCTCTTGTTAAATCATATGGAGATAATTCTACTTTTACTTTATCTCCAGGAAGAATCTTTATATAATTCATTCTAAGTTTTCCTGAGATATGAGCTAAAATTTGATGTCCATTTTCAAGTTCTACCTTGAAATTTGTATTAGGTAATGTTTCTACAACAGTTCCTTCTAATTCTATAACATCTTCTTTTGCCATTTTAACCTCCCAATTTATATTTTTAAACTTATGTTTATTCTTGTACTCTAATACTTGAAATATATTATAACAACACTATTTTTTTACATTTTTTCTTATTTTAGTTGACATATATTTCCAAGTATTCGCATAATAGCTTCTATATTATATTATATTTTTATAACAAAGTCAATATTTCTGGCTCATTTTCTGTAATTAAAATTGTATTTTCATAGTGTGCTGACAAACTTTCATCTTCAGTTACAATTGTCCATCCATCATCTAATTCTAAAACATCAGGATTTCCTTGTATAACCATAGGCTCAATAGCTAGTGTCATCCCGGGTTCAAGTCTTATTCCTCTTCCAGCTTTACCATAATTTGGAATACCTGGATCTTCATGCATCTGTCTACCTATACCATGGCCTTGGAATTCTTTAACCACTGAGTATCCGTTCTTTTTTACGAATTCACCAATTGCATGACATACATCACCAATTCGATTTCCCTTTACTGCGTATTTTATTCCTTCAAAAAAAGCCTGTTCAGTAACATTTATTAAATCATATGCAGAACGGTTACCTTTGCCTACAACATATGTCCTTGCAGCATCACCATTAAAACCATCTTTTAATACAACCAAATCTATACTAATTACATCTCCTTCTTTCAATTTCACTCTACTTGAAGGTATTCCATGAATAACTTCATCATTTATAGAAGTACAAATTGAAGCAGGAAATGGTGGAACTCCTTTTATTCCAGGATTATATCCTTTTTGAGCTGGAATTCCCCCATTTTCTCTCATAACTTTTTCAGCAATTTTATCTAATTCTAAAGTAGTAATTCCTGGTCTAATGTTCTTTCTTAATTCTTCATGTACTAAAGCTGTCACTCTACAAGCTTCTTTCATTAGTTCTATTTCTTTTTTTGATTTTATAGTTACCATTTAATTTACTTCCTTTTCTATTATACAATTTTGCCTTTATTTTTGAATACGTTGCATAAAATCATCACATGCTTCTTCTGCCAATCTGTTGATTCTTTGGCTAATTTCTTCTACAATAACAATCCCTTTCTCATTATAAAAATCAATAAGTGGTTTTGTTTGAGTATCATATATTTCTAATCTTTTCTTTATAGAATCCGCATTGCTATCATCAGCTCTTATAATCAATTCTGCACCACAATTATCACATATTCCTTCAACTTTAGGTGGGTGTAAAATTAAATTGTATGTAGCTTTACATTGTGAGCACACTCTTCTATTAAGCATTCTTTCAATTATTTCATCTCTAGGAGTTTCTAAGTTAATAACCCAATCAATTTTTTGACCTTTTGATTCCAAAATTTGATCAAGCCTTCTTGCTTGTTCTAATGTTCTAGGAAATCCATCTAATATAATTCCTTTTTCATCTTTTAAATCTTCTAGTCTTTTTTCAACCATTGATATTGTAATTTCATCTGGAACTAAACAACCTTTTGAAATATATTTATCAGCTTCAACTCCTAATTCAGTTCCTTTTGCTATATTCTCTCTAAATATATCTCCTGTGGATAATTGAACCCATCCATTTCTTTTATTTAATATACCTGCTACAGTTCCCTTTCCAGTTCCTTGTGCACCTAACATAATTATAATCATAAAATATCCCAACTCCTCTAAAATTTTGCTTTTCCTTTATTTTATATAACTTTTTAAATAATTAATTTATAGTTAATTATTTAAAAAATTATATTATGACAAACTTTTGAAGTTGGAAGCGAGAAAGTTACTCTCTCTTCCAACCCCTTTATTTGTTACATTTTTTTAGATTAATATTCAAATATTTACCACAAAATTTAATTTACATTTTTACAAATATTTAACTTAAGAATCCTTTATAATGCCTCATTACCAAGTATGATTCCAATTGTTGTACTGTTTCTAATGCTACACCTACTACAATAAGTATTGATGTTCCACCAAAGGCTAAATCTAGACTTCCTAAAACTCCGAATCTAGCAAACATTGGTATTATAGCTATTAATGCTAGGAATAATCCACCTACCCAAGTTATTTTTGTAAGTATAGATGATAAATATTGAGTTGTTGGTTTTCCTGCTCTTATTCCAGGTATAAATCCACCATTTTTCTTAATATTACTTGATACTTCTGCAGGATTAAATGTTGCATATGTATAGAAGAATGTGAATCCTACTATAAGTAGTAAATAAATCAAAGCATTAGCCACTACATATCCCCATGGAAGAGGTACCCCTTCTGACAATTGTGTTGTAGAAGTTGCAATTGATAGTTTGTACAAACCAGCTAAAAATCCTGATTGTGTAGCTATATCTGTTTTGAATATTTGAATTATCATTGCAGGGAATGTCATAAATGATGATGCAAAGATTATTGGCATAACACCTGCCATTGCTAATTTTAATGGAATGTGTGTGTTTTGAGCTCCCATCATTTTTCTTCCTACAACTTTTTTAGAATATTGTACCGGAACTCTTCTTTCAGCTTGTTGCACAAACACAACACCTGATACAAGAAGAATTACTGCAACTAATATTGCTAAAGCAATTATTAAATTTGTAGTATTAAAGTTTCCACCTAACAATAACTTTTTAAATACATTTTCTATTCCATTAGGTAATCTAGAAACAATACCTACGAAAATTAATATAGATATTCCATTTCCAATTCCTTTATTAGTTATTTGATCTCCTAGCCACATAAGCAATGCTGTTCCAGCCATAAAAGATAAAACAACTATTAAGCCAGTTAAGAATCTTTCTGTTCCAGATTCTGCAGTAGCTCCTATGAAATAAGCTTTATATGAGAAGAATAATCCTAATCCTTCTACTAATGATAAAAATAAAGTAAGAATTTTTGTATATCTATTTACTTTATTTCTACCTTCTTCTCCACCTTCTTTAGTTAGTTTTTCCAAAGAAGGTATTATCATAGCTAATAATTGGATAACAATTGATGCTGTGATATATGGTGTTATTGACATCGCAAAAATAGATAATCTTTCAAAAGCTCCTCCTGAAATTGTATTTATTAATCCAACAAAACCACCTTGATTCATATTTGATAATAAAAATGTATCTACTGTTGGTACAGATATATAACACCCTAATCTAAATATTACTATTAATAATAAAGTATATAACACTCTTTTTCTTACATCTGGAGTCTTTAAAGCATTTTTAATGGTGCCAAACAATTAAATCACCTCTGTCTTTCCTCCTAAAGCTTCGATCTTTTCTTGTGCAGCTTTAGTAAATCTTTTAGCTTTTACAGCTAATTTTTTCTCTAAGTTTCCTGTAGCAATTACTACAATACCGTCATTTGCCTTGCTGATTATTCCATCAGCTATTAAACTTTCGGCAGTTACTTCCTCAGTAGTAGCTTTATTTAACATTGTTAAAGTTACTTCTGTATAATTTTTTGCATGTATATTTGTAAATCCTCTTTTTGGTAATCTTCTATACAATGGTGTTTGACCACCTTCAAAACCTCTTCTTACTCCACCGCCTGTTCTAGCTTTTTGACCTTTATGTCCTTTTCCAGAAGTTTTTCCAAGGCCTGAACCTATTCCACGTCCTACCCTAGTTCTTGTCTTTCCTTCTTGTGCTGGGCTTAATTCGTCTAATTTCATTGTGCGGTTACACCTCCTTAATTTTAATTATATTTAGTATATACTATAATTTTTTTTATTTCAACAATAATTTTAAATAAAATATTCAAATTATATTATATATATTTCTCTGTATAAAACTACTCAAAATAATATTATAATATATCCTCTACTTTTTTACCTCTTTTAGCTGCTACAGCTTCAACTGTTTGCATTGATTTTAATCCTTCAATTGTAGCATATACAACATTTCTAGGGTTATTTGTACCTATAACTTTAGTTCTAATATTTTTATAACCTGCAAGTTCTAGAACTGGTCTAACGCTTCCACCAGCTATAACTCCAGTACCTTCTGCAGCTGGTTTTAGCATAACTTTTGCGCTTCCAAAAGTTCCTACATATTCATGAGGTATAGATGTATTAACAATTGGAACTTCTACTAAGTTTTTCTTAGCTTCCTCAATAGCTTTTTTAATTGCATCTGGAACTTCAGCTGCTTTACCATTACCAACACCTACATGACCATTTTCATCACCAACAACAACTACAGCACTAAATCTAAAAGTTCTACCACCTTTAACAACTTTAGCAACTCTGTTTATAGCAACAACTTTTTCTTTTAACTCTGTTACTGTATTTTCCATTGATTTATTTTTCCCTCCTTCATAATTTTAAGTTAATATATCTCGATACTGATAAATTAGAATTTTAAACCTGCTTCTCTTGCAGCTTCAGCTAATTCTTTAATAACACCATGATATATATAACCACTTCTATCAAATACTATTGTTTCAATTTTTTTATCTAGAGCTCTTTTTGCAATTAATGCTCCTACTTCTTTAGCAGCTTCTTTATTTGAATGTTTAACTTTTACTTCTTTATCTAAAGTAGATGCACTAACTAATGTATTTCCAGCAACATCATCTATTATTTGAGCAAATAAATTATTGTTACTTCTGTATACACATAGTCTTGGACATTCTGGTGTTCCGCTTATTTTTCTACGAACTCTTATATGTCTTCTTTTTACTTCTGCTTTTCTATTTGTTTTAGAAACCATTTTTTTCTCCTTTCTAACTAATGTAACAGCATTAGTTTTTTCGATTGGCTAATTATTTTTAATAGATTTTTCAATCTTATATAAAATTGTTCTATTATAATTAAATTCTCATTATATGAACACGATAAATCTCTATTTTTTACCTGCTTTACCCTCTTTTCTTCTAATATGTTCATAATCATATTTAATACCTTTACCTCTATATACTTCAGGTGGTCTTTTTGTTCTTACAACAGCTGCTGTTTGACCAACAACTTCTTTATCAATACCTTTAACTATAATTTGGTTAGGATTTGGAACTTCAAATGTAATTCCTTCTGGCGCATCCATTTCAACTTGATGTGAATATCCTAAATTCATTACTAATTTCTTACCTTTTAATTGTGCTCTATAACCTACACCATTAACTTCCAAAGTCTTAGTATATTGATTTACTACACCTTCAATCATGTTGTTAATAAGTGTTCTTGTTAATCCATGTAAACTTCTATTAAAAGCTTCATCATTAGGTCTTTTTACTGTAATTACATTACCATCTATAGAAACTAACATATTTTTATGTAATTCTTTAGTCAATGTTCCTTTAGGTCCTTTTACAGTAATAGCGTTACCATCTAATGTAACTTCAACACCTGCTGGTACTGTTATAGGTTTGTTTCCTATTCTTGACATGGTTTTTCCTCCTTCTTTTTTCTTAATTTCTAATTTTCAAAGATTTGTTTCTTACATTTCAAATTTTTTAAATAATTGTTATTTAAAAATTCTACCAAATGTAAGCCAATACTTCTCCTCCAAGACCTAATTGTCTTGCTTCTTTATCTGTTTTTATTCCTTTAGATGTAGATATAAGTGCAATACCTAAACCATTTAATACTTTTGGTAATTGATCTTTAGAAGCATATACTCTTAAACCTGGTTTACTAATTCTTTTTAATCCATCAATTACTCTGCTACCTTTTTCATCATATTTTAAAGTAATTCTAATAACACCTTGGTTATTTTCACTTTTTATTTCTTCTAATGATTTGATATATCCTTCATTTAATAAAATGTTAGCTATAGCTAATTTCATATTTGAAGAAGGAATATCAACTGTTTTATGTTTTGAACTATTTGCATTTCTTATTCTTGTTAGCATATCTGCTATTGGATCAGTAGTTATCAATTTCTTAACCTCCTTTTTCTATATGTATTTATATTAAACTCATTATTTAATACAATATTTATCATATACTTTTCATATTTAAGCAAAAATTGCTTATATCAAACTGTATTTAATACTAAGTTTAATATTACCAACTTGCTTTTTTTACACCAGGAATTTCACCTTTATGTGCTAATTCTCTAAAACATACACGGCAAATTCCAAATTTTCTAATATATGCATGTGGACGACCACATATTTTACATCTATTATATTCACGTGTAGAATATTTTTGTGTTTTTTGTTGTTTAACTTTTAAAGATTTCTTAGCCATGAATTTCTCCTTTCTTCTTAACTAATACTTTAATCAGATTTCTTTAAAATTAA
>CANRGM010000028.1 GCA_947630155.1 uncultured Clostridia bacterium | reverse complement strand
ATTATCTTTTTAAACACATCTAGCCAATACCTAAAATCCGTGGACATATGTGCATCTCCTTGCGTAGATAGATTTTTGTATAGTATGTACAAAATTTTTACTTTTTAAAATAATAAGTTTGGTTTTATTTTATATTTTATGATTTTCATGTATGAGATATGAAAAATTTGTGGACGTTCCTTAAATTTCTCAAAGCAAAAATTCCACGCACTAATTCGAAAAAATAAGCTGATAAGAATTATATACTCTACCTTTACACAATTCTTATCAGTTAATTTTTCTCGGGCGAATACTCTAAAACTAGCAATTATTCTTATTTCCACCACTGCAGATACTATCAAAAGTAATAACAAAACCTTCCTTATCAGTATTAGGATTTCTACTAATATCACCTATTGACAAAATACCCACTATCTTATTATTCTCAATAATAGGCAATCTTCTAATTTGATTTTCAGACATTAACTTCTCAGCTGTTCCCAAATGTTCATCAGCCTCACAACAACATACATCAGTTGTCATTATATCACTTACAGGTGTTGATTTTGCATCTTTATCACAGCACACACTTCTTAATAAAATATCTCTATCAGTAACCATACCAACAACCTTTTTATCTTGATCACATACTGGAATGCACCCTATCTTATGCTCTGCCATTAAATTTGCACACTCACACACAGATGTATTTGGATTAACCCACAATACATCATGACACATACATTCATTTACCTTCATTTTGGTATCCTCCTTAAAAAAATTGTATCCAAGAAATTTTGAATACAATTTTATTTTTCCACATTTAAAAATTTATATACAAATTATACTCAATTAAATGCACATAAAATTTACAAAACTGGAAATATATGGTTTTTTTATGACCAATGGCTATTCTCAATACATATAAGGAATATATTCTCCTTCTCCCATTCTTGGCATTGGTGGTCTAGGGCCATATCCTGGGCCTTGCATTGGTGGTCGTGGTCCTGGCCTATGTCCTGGTCTAAATGGTGGCCTATTTGGATTTAGTAATCTGTTTATTATCAATATTCTAATTAAATCTCTTAATAACGGATTTCTTCTTTGTTGCTGATTAAATGAAGAAGGCGAACGCATCTCTCCTGTTTCATTATTTTTTTCAGATGAATTTCTATTATTTGCTGTGCTTTTACTTGAAGCTGATACATTTACATTATTTCCTGAAGACATAGAACTTGAAGACATAGGAACTGACCTATTTGATGATTTTGAACTTGAATTACTATCTTCTCCTCTATTTTCAACCTTTTCTGCTCCCCTTGTTTCCACATTTATATTAATAACATTTTGAACCTCAATACGATTTGCAACTTTATCATAAATATCATCTGTCATTTGATCAATTAACTTCTCACTTATAGGTTGAATGTTATCATCACACATTTTGCATACCATAGGATTTATAATATTGTAAATTTCTGGATACATTTTTTCTATTTGTCCGACAGGAGTCACACTATTTCTATTTTGAAATTGATTCATTTGTGAACACCCACACATCATATTATCATAATTTGAATTATTATAATTCATTGGGTTATACATCATATTATAATCCATAGTATCGAAATTATTTGAATAACCCTGATATGTATTATCATTTGAATTAGAATATCCTAAGATATTTCTCATATAATCATCATAATCATTGTAATACATAAAAATACCTCCTAAACATAATTATTTTATATATTATGCTTATAAGGTATTTTTTGACACTTATATTTGATTAACTATACTTTTAAATTTTTCTCCTCTTTCCATAAAATTCTTATACATATCAAAACTTGCACTTGCAGGAGAGAAAAGCACTATTTCTTGTGGTGTAGCAATTTCGTGTGCTTTATTCACACATTCTTCTAATGTATTAAACCTATATATAGGTAATTCTTTTTTCTGTTTTTCCAATTCGACTTTTACGGCTTGCTCTATCTTGTCTGCAGTTGCACCCATTAGAATCAAACTGCTTACATTTTGTATAATAGGCTCTGCTATTACTGAGTAATCCAAATGTTTATCATATCCACCTGCAATAAGTATTATCTTTTCATCAAAAGAATTTAAACCTGCTATAGTTCTTGTGGGACTAGTTCCTATTGAATCATTATACCACTTAACTCCATCTATATTTCTAACAAATTCCAATCTGTGTTCTACGCCCTTGAACTTAGTTATTGCTCTTACTTGGACCTCTGGTTCTACCAAGCCCTCTGTAGCAGCAATTGCAGCACATATATTTTCGTAATTATGTACTCCTCTTAATGCTACTGAATCATCTATGGTCATAATATGCATACGTATACCATCTTCACATGATTTTATAATACCATTATCATAAATTATGCCATTATCTAATTTAGTTTTTCTACTGAAAAATCTTACTTTACCATTTACCTCAGATGCGCATGACCTAGTTACATCATTATCATAATTTAATACAACTTTACAACCTTCACTTTGATTTTTAAATATATTCTTTTTACTATCTATATATTCTTCATATGATTTATGTATATCTAAGTGATTTGGAGAAACATTTGTAATTACAGCTATATCAGGAGATACTTTAATATCCATTAATTGAAAACTACTTAATTCAAGCACAACTATAGAGTCTGGTGTCATTTCATTTATCCTTGTAAATAATGGAACACCTATATTCCCCCCTAAAAAGCAATGATATCCGCCTTCTTTAACAATTTCATAAATAAGACTTGTTGTTGTTGTTTTTCCATCACTTCCAGTAATTCCAATAACTTTACCAGGGCATAATTCCATCACCATTTCAATCTCAGAAGTTATTATAGCTCCACGAATACTTTCGGCTTTTAACTCTGGAATATCTGGTCTACATGATGGTGATCTAAATATTATGTCAAATCCAACTAAATTGACTAGGTTATTTTCTCCAAAAGAAAAATTTATACATCGAGATGTTATCTTATCCAATATGGTTTTATCTATATCATCTATTGCTCTTTTATCAAATACAGTTACTTGTGCACCTTTATCGCAAAAATAATCAAGAAGTGGTAAGTTACTTACCCCAAGGCCAATTATGGCTACTTTCTTGTTTTTTATGTACTTTTCAAATTCTTGTAATTTTTCATTTACATATGACATTATTATTTCCTCCTTTGATTTTTACATTGAAAATTATACATCAAATATTTTTGTTATGCAATATACTTTATTCGGGTTATTTGAGTTTGGTGATTTATAATGTTATAATATACAAAAATGTATGGAGGAATATGTAAATGAAATTGACATATATCATTCAAGATAATGAATGTTTTTTTAATATAAAAGAAGTTTTGAAAACAAGGTTTGAAATTTCAGATAGACTTTTGTTGAAACTAAAATCCAATAATAAAATATTTTTAAATGGACATTTGGCAGGCATAAAATCTCCTGTAAAATCAAATGATATCGTTGAAGTTTTAATAGATTTTGATGAAGATAACACAAATATTGTTCCTGTTGAAATGGAGCTAAAAATCCTTTTTGAAGATGATTCTTTATTAGTTCTAAATAAACCTGCCGGTTTACCAGTTCATCCTTCAATGCTACATTTTGAAGATAGCATATCAAATGGTGTAAAATATTATTTTGATAAAAAGAATATTCATAAAAAGATCAGACCTGTAAATCGCTTAGATAAAGACACATCTGGAATAGTTCTTTTTGCCAAAAATGAGTATATACAAGAATGTCTGTCAAGACAAATGAAAAGTAATGGCTTTGTTAAGGAATATATAGCAATATGTGAAGGAGTGTTAAAAGAACCTTCCGGAACTATTAATGCTCCTATTGCTAGGAAAAAAGATAGTATTATTGAAAGATGCATTGACCCATCAGGAGATATAGCAATCACACATTATGATGTTTTAAGAAGTAACTCTGATTTTTCTGTAGTACATCTTGTTTTAGAAACAGGAAGGACACATCAAATTAGAGTTCATATGGCTCATATAGGCAACCCTATAATTGGTGATACTTTGTACCGGTCATAAATCTCCTTTAATTAATAGACAAGCATTACATAGCTATAGGGTAACTTTTATACACCCTATAACACATGAAAAAATGGAGATAATTGCACCTTTACTTGATGATATGAAAAATATTATAATATAATCCATTATTACAATCTTTTACATCAAACAAAATTAAAATTTATAATAAAAAAGTGTCAATACTTATAATCATCCTATAAATATTGACGCTCTTTTATTATAAATTAATAATTTCAAATTATAATTTAAACTAGTGTAAATCTGTAAGCCGGGTTCTGTCTTGAATAGTCATTTATCTAGTACATATATTACTATATGTCTCAAGCCACCTCATTCAGAAGATGACGAGCAGTCTTAACCTTCTATTTAGGGTGTTGCTCCAGATGGGGTTTACACTGTCCCGGTATGTCACCATACCAGCGGTGAGCTCTTACCTCGCCTTTTCATCCTTACCATTTTCATGGCGGTTATTTTCTGTTGCACTTTCCTTAAGGTCTCCCTCACTGGACGTTATCCAGCATCATTGCTCTATGGAGCCCGGACTTTCCTCGTACGCTTTCTTTCGAAATTGCTATACGCGACTATTTAATTTACTCTATTACCTATTTTAACCCGTTTTCCCCTTTTTGTCAAATCTCACTGCATTTTCAAAATCTTAAAAACTTTAAGCTTTATTACTAGATCCAAAAACATCTCTAATCTTATGCACAACGGTCTCCTCAATCTTTTCCCTTGCAGGAGTCAAATATTTTCTAGGATCAAATACAGAAGGTTCATTATTAAATACCTCTCTAATAGCCCCAGTCATAGCCAATCTTAAATCTGTGTCAACATTAATTTTAGACACTCCCTCCAAACTAGCTTGATGTAACATCTCATCAGGCACACCTTTCGCCCCAGGAATATCTCCACCATTATTATTACACAACTCAACCAACTCAGGAATTACAGTTGAAGCTCCATGCAACACTATAGGGGTATTTGGTATTAACTCTTTTATTTTGTGTAATATATCAAATCTCAACTTAGCTTCACCCTTAAATTTATAAGCTCCATGACTAGTACCTATAGCAATAGCCAAAGAATCACACCCAGTTCTTTCAACAAATTCTTTTGCCTGTTCTGGATCTGTATACATAGCATCACTTTCTGAAACATTTACATCATCTTCAATTCCAGCCAACTTTCCAAGCTCTGCCTCTACCACAACACCTTTACTATGTGCATAATCAACAACCTGTTTTGTTAAAGCAATATTTTCCTCAAAATCATATTTAGACCCGTCTATCATAACAGATGTAAAACCATTATCAATACACATCTTACAAGTCTCAAAATCTGGTCCATGGTCCAAATGAAGTGCAATTGGAATATCATGCTCCTCTAAAGCTGCTTCTATCATCTTTCTTAAATATGGAATTCTTGCATATTTTATGGCACCTGCTGATGCTTGTAAAATAACTGGTGAATTTTCTTTTGCAGCACCATCAACGATTCCCTGTATTATTTCCATATTATTTACATTAAATGCTCCTATGGCAAACTTCTCTTTCATAGATTTTTCAAACATTTCTTTTGTAGTTACTAATGGCATACTACACTCCTCCTTTGAATTTATGTATTAGTTATTATTACTAATTTTCTTTATTTTATGTTTGATTTATTTATTTGTCAAGTAATAAGAAAATCAGAATTACTCATTATTTTAGAAAATCTATTCTAATTTCATAGAAATTAAAATAATGTGCAATTCTGATTTATAAATATTACATATTAATAATCAAATTCATAACTACTACACATAGATTCATCTGCAGTTTTTGTGTGACAATCTTGCATAGGAGTAACAATTATTTGTTTTAAAATGCATTCTTCTTTGTCCGTATTGTTGTATTTGCAACTTTCAACTGTACAATTTATTTTTTGATTTTTATCCATAAAAATACCATCCTTTCAATTACTAAAATGTTTTTAAGAATATTTAATGTAAATAATTCTTACATTTATTATTGACTTCAGATACTATTTTATGTAAAAAATCTATATTTTTGTTTTTAAATTTTTATAATATCTAGTGTATGAAGGTTTACTCTCCAAAGTTTCTAAAAATTCTTCTTTGCTAATTGAATAAATAACAAAATTTTCCTTTTTATTTGTTTGTTCATTAACTCGTCTATCTCTTAAAGTGGCTTCTTTTGTCATTCCTATTTCATCTAAGATTATACTTGTATTTCTATCTTGCTCATAATATGAACATTCTATTAATTCCACATTTTTCTTAGTAAATAAGAAATTAAATATTTGTTTTAATGCATCCTTCATAAAATTATTATTCCAATATTTATAAGACATCATCCATGTTATATTACACATTTTGTTTTTTGGTGAATAATTTGCCACTTTTATATATCCAACTAAATTTTTATTTACTTTATCTTCTACTGCCCATGTTGGTTCATCTGTATAATATTCATTTATTGCTGATTTTACTATTAACCTAGTTTGTTCCATATTTTGATATTCTAATTCTTCATTTTTAGTACTTGTATTTTTAGTATTTCGATTTTTTGCTATAAATTTTATCTTTTTGGTATCTTTATTAATCTGCATCTTATCTTTTATACTTTCATCTTGTGTATTAATCCAATTATTTTGTAATAATAAGTTTAAATATACCTGTTCAACATCATTCATATTAAACTTTCTAATTACTACACTATCAGTTTTAAAATGTTTAGTCATACTTACTTCCCTTCTGCTCATCTTTTGAAAGAATTAAATTTTTTAGATAAAGAATTAACTTTACGTTTTGATGAAAAACATATCTGAAAATTTTTTATACCTATTCCTTCAGATTTGTTGACGGCAGACATTATTATATTTTCTTTTTGTGACAAATAAGTGACTAAAATGATTAAATTTTAGTCACTTATTTTTTTAACATATATCCCATTCCTCTTACTGTTTGTATTAATTGATGCTCTTTACTGTTATTATCTGATAATTTCTCCCTTAATCTTTTTATATATACAGATAAAGTATTATCATTAACAAAATTGCCATCAATATCCCATATCTTTTCTAATATTTCTCCTCTTGTTATTAGAGTGTTTGGATTATTTAAAAACATTAATAAAATTTTATATTCTAAACTAGTTAAACATATTTCCTCTGAATCTTTATAGACTTTTGCTTTTTTCAAATCTACTTTTATATTCTTACAACTTATTATGTTCTTACTTTCAGTAATTTCGGGATATCTACGTAAAACACATCTAATTCTAGAAATTAACTCATTATTTCTAAAAGGCTTTGTAATATAGTCATCTGCTCCTATATCTAAACCATAAACTATATTTGCTTCTTCTGTCCTAGCTGTAATAAATATTATTGGCTTATTTGTGACTTCTTTGATATACTTACATATATCAAACCCTGTTCCATCTGGTAATTCAACATCTAATAGAAACATGTCATAATTATCATTTTTTATATAATCAATGGCTTGTTTCTTGCTATATACTATTTGTGTTTCAAAACCTTCTTTCTTTAATAAATATTCTAATCCTTCAATTATACTTTTATTATCCTCTACAACTAATATTTTCACCTTGTTTTCAACTTTACTTAACATATTATCCCTTCTAATTTTATATTTCTCTTTTACATAATATGTTACTTATTATATCATATTCTCACGAAATTTCAAGTATTTTTCACATTATGTTAATTCTGTAGTTACTGTTTAATACTTTTTCCGTAACATTTTTTATTTTATTACCTTCATAGCCTCTTTTGTAACCTTATTCTTATCAAATTTATTGACTATAAAAATAAATGCAAACACAACTGCAATAATAACACCATACACAATTAAAGCTGTCTTATAATTTCCCTCCAAAATTTTTTGGCCAGCATAAGTTGAAGATACAATTGATGGTATTCTAGCAATTGTTGAAATTATTATGAATCTCAATGGTTTTATTGGTAACAAACCTGCAATATATACAAATAAATCTTTCGGAGTTCCCGGAATAAGAAAAAGAATGAACATTATTATTTCTACTCTTTTTGGATCTTGAAACATCTTGCTATTTTCTATCTTTTTTACTTTTTCCTTATCACAAAACTCATATACAAATTTCTGTCCTAATTTTCTAACTAAATAGAAAATCCCTATTGATATTATTGCAGTTGAAATTAAAATGAAAAGGGTTCCTCCTAAACCTCCATAACACATACCTGAAAGTATTTCTATTGGTTCTCCCGGAAGTATAAATAAAAATACCTGTGCTATTTGTAGACCAAATAATAATAACATTCCTGCAAATCCGGTGTTCTGAATTTTATCCTTAAACTCAAGTCTTCCTTCTGTAGTTGCTAGGCTTTTCATTATTGGTGTTAAATATATAAATGCTCCTATAATTATTGATATTACCAAGACTCCGATTATTATCTTAATAACTTTCATTTGTTTTTTATTTTTTGTTTCATTTTGTTTATTTGTTTCGATTTCGTTATTTATTTCTTTTTCTATTTTTTTATCTATTTCACTATGTATTTCATTACCTATTCCTTTTCTTATTTCATTTTCATTAATTTGATTTTTCATTTATTATTTTGTATGATTGGCTTATATTAAATCATACACTCCTTTCCTTATTTCTAAGTATAATAATCAACATAATTCGTAGTGTATAAATTATATATTTTTACTTAATTTTTGTCAAATTTTACTCCTTTCGATTATAGCATAGCATACTCTTTCTAGTCTAAATTGTCCAATTTGGTTTATCCAATCAAATACGGTATCATTTCCCCTTATATTAAGCATCAAATTTCGTACAGTTTCATTTGGCATGCATAAATAATAATGGTTTTAACTCATGACTCTCACAGAAAAATCCATACATTATGTTCCTTTATTATTAGTTAAATACACCATTAAATTGTCATCTGAGTCATATGTTGCCAAAAATATATTATCAATTTTTATTATACCTTGCTTTTGTAACATTTCATCTAGCCAGATTTTGTCATGTCCTAACTCATGTAAATTTTCGTACATAATTTTACCGTCTAATATTATATTAGTTGAAATATTATCATCCTTTGGTTTTATATTTAGATCACTTGGATTAGCTGGTCTTTTATCTGAATATGGTAAAAAACTTATTTTTCCATTTTCTTCCAGCAAGGCTGTTTTTATGTCACTTAAATAAAAGTACCCATTTGTTCTGCACTGCATTAAAAATTCATTTAAATCTATTTTTGCTTTTTTAAAATTTTCTTTGAATAATGTACCATTATCATATAAAATTAAAGTTTTCCCTGAAAATATAGGTCTTAGTCGTACAAACTTTGTGTTTAGAATTGACACAATTACAGTAATTAGTCCATATACAATCATTGCAACTAACGGCTGTACAAAATTATCTTCTAATGATGTTGCCATTTCAGCTGCAATTGAGCCAATTGTAATACTAATTATATAGTCAAAGACATTAAGCTGGGACATTTCTCTTTGCCCCATTAATTTTGTTAAAATAAATAAAACTGCCAATGAACCAATTGATAAAAAAATAATCTTTATTATTTCCATATATAATTACCTCTAACTTTTATTTATAAATTTTATTAATTATATAATAGTCTTTGTCAATTATTATTTTTTATGCAGTATATGTTTATTTATTAATTTTATCTTAATATTATTTTTTATTTATTCGTCAATTCATAACTTTGCTCTATTAACTCTTTTACAACGCTCTCATCACATTTCTCACTTAGTACTATTGTATTCCAATGTTCTTTATTCATGTGATATGCTGGAATTATATATTCATATGTATTCCTTAACAAATCAGAATAATCAGGATTTGTTTTTAAATTTACATATATTTTTCCTTTTACATTCATAATTAATACAAACCACTTATTACTTTTCTTGTGTTTCATTACAGTTGATTCATTATCATCTTTAAATGGGTAATCCTCAAATGTGTCTGGCAACTTTAAACAATATTCTATAATATCTTTTTTATCCATTTTTAATTCCTTTTCTCTAAAATTTTACTATTTTCCTTTTCTAATTGCTTCAAGCTTTTTTGTGGTGTAGGCAAATCTTCTGGCATAGTACCGCCCTGCTTCTTTAATTGCTTTCCTAACTATCTTTCCTATTTTATTATGAGTATCACAGGCCTTCTTTTCAGTATCAACTTTATCCCTTTTCAAGCTTGATTCTGTTTGAGTAATGCGAAATAAATTAGCGGCAAGTTCTTCACTTCCCATATTATCTAAAATATCTTCTCTATATCTTAATCCTTTTCTTCTAGCTATATCATCAGCTGTTTCTCCATTATATAACCCCTTATATCCGCTATTATGAAATTTGTCAAAATTTTTAACTCCTGCTTTTCTAGCAGTTTGATTAAGTGAATAATTTCCTTTTCTAGTTAAATCTCTTTGATAAAACCTTTTTTCATCTTCTGTCAACATACTATATTCTTTTTCATTAATTTCTTGTTTCCTAGTTTGAACTGCAAAATATGTTTGCGCAAGTGCAATTACTTTTTTTCTGCTATCACCATTTTGTGCTATTAAATAGCAAGCATATCTAGTTAACTTATAATCTAAAATTGCTTTTTGGGCTCCTTTGGGCATTTTTATCGTTTTACTGACGTCAATAAAATGTTCAAAGACACTAATATCACTATTTTGACAGGATACTTTAGCTTTATCAATTATTTTTTCAAAATTCTGCCAATTTGAATATTGTAAAATAGACATAAGCTCTCTAGCAAACCAAAATTCAACACCATTTTCATCAATATGTTTTATATCTTCAAATGATTTATTATTCTTATCCATTTCTTTCATTAAAATCATCTCCCTTTCGCAATATTTTATATTTAATCACCTGAATATAATTATAAAACAATTGTTTGTAAAAGTCAATCACTTTTTCTTTATTTATAAAATTTTAAAATCTAACTTTTAAATCCACACACTCACTCGGAGAAATAAAATAATAAATATCAGACTATAAAACCTCAATTCACCTACCTTACTTTCTTCCTAACAATAAATCTATCCCAAAAAGCAAGCACTGCCGGCAACAGCACCAAAATCAAAATCGTAGAGCATAATGTCCCCTGTGATATTGTCTTACATATCTTTGCAGTAATAGCTGATGCAAAATTAGCAATTATTAAAGTAACTATAATAAGTATTGAACTCGAAGTCAAAATCGTATGTATTGACTTATTATATGAATCTATAACCGCTTCTTTTATACCTTCTTTTTTCCTATGTTCAAGATAATACGAAGTATACAAAATAGCATAATCAATCGTAGCCCCCATCAAAATGCTTTGAACAATAAGTATTGAAATAAAGTAAACATTTTCTCCTGTAAATGACAATATTCCCATTGTTAAATAAACTGCACATTGTATAGTCAAAACTAATATTACAGGTATAATTATTGACTTGAATGTAACAACAACTACAATAAATATAAATATCATTGTTATAATAGTCATAAAGTTTAACTCGTCATCAAAAGTTTTACTCATTTCATAAGACATTGGAGAATCTCCTATTATATAAAATTCACCCACATCTTCACCTAACATATCTTTAACCTTTTGAATAAACTCATAAGTCTCACTTGTTTCAGGCTCAAATTTTGTATTTAGAACAACTCTTGAATAATTATCTCCTATAATCAATTCTCTTGCATCTGCAATTTTATCCTTTGCCTCGATTATATCATTTCTCATATCATCTTCAATAAAATCAGTAAAACGCTCATCTTCCAAAATATCTTCATTTAAAAATCTGACAAACTCTTCTACTGTCATTTCCCAATCATTATTGTATTGTTCATTACTTCCATAATATGTGTACAAAACCTCTACCGTATTTTTTTCTACATTATCAGTTAATTTACTAACAATAGCAAATATTTCATCTGAAGTATATTTTGTATTATTTAAACTATTGTTCATAATGCCATTAACTGTATTTAATTTTGATATTTGTTCTTCATCAAAATTACTTGCATATTCTGAGTTAGTTACTACATCATTTAATAAGAAATTAACGAATTCTTTTAAGGATATAGATGGATTTGTATTTATATATTTTGAAGTATATAACCCATAAAGTAATTCTAAGTCATCTTTATTTAAATCTAATAATGAAGATAATTCATTACTATTATATTTTTTATTAGCCTCTACCCCATTTATTACTGATTGAAGTAAACTCAAGTCCTTAATGGTACTGTCTGATATTTTATTTGCTAATGTACTATCATTTTTATGTGTAAGAACGAAATTTACGAATTCCTTTGGTGTCAGCTGAGTGTTATTTTGATTTGAAACATACAATGTATATATGTTTTTAGCGCTATTATTATCTATTCCAATAACTTGTGAAAGATCTTCATAAGTATATTCCCTTTGGTTAATACTGCTATCCATTACAGTAGCTAGTAAATTTAATTGACCAATAGTTGATTCGCTAATACTATTTCTAATATTTTCATTTCCACTATTACCTAATATTAATTGTACAAACTCATTTGGAGTAGCAGTCCAATTACCTGTGTTACCTGTACTATAATCTATTAAACTATATAATTGATAAACTTGATTTGTATCCATATTTAATATTTTTGATATTTCTTCTGCTGTATACCTTGTTCTATTATTTGATACACTATCATCTATTATCAACTTTAGTAATTTTAAATTATTTATGGTATTTATATCAAGTTCAAACCCGCTTCTTTTAAAGTCCTTTATTTCTTCATTATTTATGCTAGAATCACTTTCATTAGAATTATCTTGTATTTGGTTATACATATTTATAACCAAATCAACGAATTCCTGTGGAGTCATCGTATACTCATCTGGTAATCCAGCTAACAAGTATACACTATTTACAAAATTCTCTCCAAAACTACTAAATACTACATTCAAATAAGCTTTATTCATTTTAGTTGTATTAATATTATTATCATTTCTAGCTAATGTTGCTACCTTTTCTAACTGGCTTATATCAATACCATCCAAATAATTACTATTATTTTTAATTTCAATCGTATTATTGATAAATTCAGTTATACTTAACTTACTATCGCT
>CANRGM010000027.1 GCA_947630155.1 uncultured Clostridia bacterium | reverse complement strand
TTGATATTATAACTGTTTTAATGAAGAACGACAGGGTACGCGAATTTAAATGGTTAGATACGAGGAGTTGAGAAGAAAGTAGATATAATAATAGCAACCAACCAAAACCACAATTACCTGATGATTTAAAGAATATTAAAACAAGAACTATAGAATTTAAAAAAATAACAAATAAAGAAGATTACATGTATTTGTTGTCAGAAACTAATCTATCTAAGTCAAATATTGATAGATACTTAAATTGTTATAATGTGTATGGTTTATTAAAAGATAATGAAATTATTTCTGTAGTGGTGATTTCACATATTGATGAAGATACTGTAGAACTCAAAAATTTGGCTACAAAACAGGAGTATAGAAATAAAGGATATGCAAAAAAATTATTAAAACTGCTATGTGGAAATTGCAAACAAAAATATAATAAAATGATAGTTGGAACAACTGAAAATAATATACCATTTTTTGTAAAACAAGGTTTTGATAAATATGAGAAAACAGAAAAAAATTTCTTCATAGATAATTATGATAAACAAATATGGGATGGAGATCTACTTTGTACAGATTTAATATATTATTCTAAAGATTTAAAAAGTTAGAAACAACTATTGAAAATTGGAGGTATGTATGAAAAAAGAAGAAAAATATTTAGAAGTTATAACAAAGAAAACAACTAAAATAACAAAAAAAGATATTATTTTAATTATTATAATTACACTTATATATGCAATAGTATCTTTTATAAATTTAGGAACTTTTACTAATCCACAGACTTTTTGGAAAACAGAATATGAAGGAGATTCTATTACATTTAAGATTGAACAGGGAAGAACAGATGTATCTAATATAAGGTATTATTGTGGTACAGATTTTGGAAATTATGAATTATATTTGTCATATGATGGAGAAAATTATGCATCACCACTAGATATAAGTACTAAAAGTGTTTTTGCATGGCATGATTTCGGGATAAGTGGAGATTTTGAGTATGTAAAACTTGTAGGCAAAAAAGCTGGAATATACTTAGGAGAAATTGCAATTTATGATACTAATGGAAATAAATTACAATTAACTTCGATAGATGAGAATTCAAAATTAGTTTTAGATGAACAAGATACGGTGCCTAATGAAATAAGTTATTTAAATTCAACATATTTTGATGAAGTGTATTTTGCAAGAACTGCATATGAACATCAACATAATTTACCTTTTTATGAATGGACTCATCCACCACTAGGAAAGTTATTAATGGCAATTCCAATGTTGTTTATGGGAATGACAACTTTTGCATATAGATTAATGGGAAATATTGCAGGAATACTAATGATACCAACGATATATGTTTTTGCAAAAATGATGTTTAAAGAAACAAGATATTCTGTTCTTGCTGCAATAATAATGGCTGCAGATGGTATGCATTTTGTTCAGACAAGATTAGGCACTGCAGATGGATTTTTAGTTTTATTTATAATGTTAGAATACCTATTTATGTATAGATATATAATAAGTGAAGATAAACCATTAAGGAAAAGACTGTGGTGTTTGTTCTTTTCAGGATTATTTATGGGACTGGCAATTTCAGTTAAATGGTCAGGTGTATTTGCAGCATTAGGATTAGCTATAATATTCTTTGTTAATATGTTTATAAAAATATTTATTAAAGAGAAAAAATTAACAAGAGAAAATACAATAATATTATTATCATGTTATGGATTTTTCATTGCAATACCAATAATAATTTATGTACTTTCTTTTATACCATGTTATATAGTAGAAAACGCATATATAAAGAATATAGATACTTTTATGGAATGGCAACAACGTATGTATGATTATCACCATAATTTGGTGGCAACTCATCCATATTCCTCAATGTGGTATACATGGCCTATAACTAAACAGTCAATTTTATATTGGGTAGGAGAAACTTCTACAGGTAAAATTACAAGAATAGCATTACTTGGAAACCCTGCAATATGGTGGTTTAGCATACCTTGTATGATATACACTGTTATAGCAGCAATTAAAACTAAGAAATTTGAATACTGGTTTCTTATTATTGCAATAGTAAGTATGATGATTTCTTATGTGGGAATAGATAGGATAATGTTTTTATATCACTATTTTCCAATATTGCCATTTGTTATGCTTACTATAGTAGCGTTTATGAAGTGGATATGCGAAAAGGCTAGAAATGATATATTCATATATATTTTTGTAGCTATAATACTTACGGTATTTATAAGATTTTATCCGATATATTCAGGATTCCCTACAACAGTAGAATATATAAATAATCTAAAATGGCTTGATACATGGATTTGGTAATATTACTTTTAATTAGTACTTGAAAACGGTATTAATTTGTGATAGAATAGCGAAGTGATGTTAAAATATTAACAAATATTTAGGAGGTTGAAAAATATGAAAGACTATTTAGAAATTGATGAAGTAAAAGCCTTAGAAGTTTTAGACTCAAGAGGAAATCCAACAGTTCAAGTTGAGATTATTGCAGGAGGGTATAGCGGTGTAGCTATGGTTCCATCAGGAGCATCAACAGGAAGTTTTGAAGCTGTTGAGTTAAGAGACGAAGATCCAAAAAGATATTTAGGAAAAGGTGTGTTAAAAGCTGTAAATAATGTTAATACAACAATAAGAGATGCAGTTTTAGGCATGAATGTATATGATCAAGTAAAATTAGATAAAGCATTAATAGAGTTAGATGGAACAGAAAATAAAGCTAAATTAGGAGCTAATGCAATACTTGGAGTATCTTTAGCAGTAGCCAGAGCAGCAGCATCTTCATTAGGAATAGAATTATATGAATATATAGGAGGAACAAATGCAAAAGTATTACCAACTCCTATGATGAACATAATGAATGGTGGTAAACATGCTGATAGTACATTAAGTGTACAAGAATTTATGATTATGCCAGTAGGTGCTAAAACATTTTCTGAATGTATGCAAATGAGTGCAGAAATTTATCATAACCTAAAGAAAGTATTAAAATCTAAAGGACTAGCTACAGGTGTAGGTGATGAAGGTGGATTTGCTCCAAATGTTAAAAATGAAGATGAAGCATTAGCTTTAATAGTAGAAGCTATAGAAAAAGCTGGATATAAACCAGGAGAAGAAGTATGCTTAGCATTAGATGTTGCAGCAACAGAAATGTATGATGAAGCTAAGAAAATAGGAAAAGAAGGACAATATCACTTCTGGAAAATTAATGAAACAAAAACATGTGATGAAATGATAGATTTTCTAGAGGATTTAGTAAATAGATATCCAATAATCTCAATTGAAGACGGATTAGCAGAAGAAGATTGGGATGGATGGAAAAAACTAACAGACAGATTAGGAAGTAGAATTCAATTAGTTGGTGACGATTTATTTGTTACAAATATCAAGAGATTGCAAAAAGGTATTGATTTAGGAGTTACAAATAGTATATTAATTAAGTTAAATCAAATTGGTACATTAACAGAAACATTAGATGCTATAGAACTTGCTAAAAAGAATGGTATGACAGCTGTTGTTTCTCATAGAAGCGGTGAGACTGAAGATACAACATTAGCTGATGTTGCAGTTGCTACAAATGCAGGTCAAATTAAGACTGGTGCTCCTTGTAGAACAGATAGAGTTGCTAAATATAATAGATTATTAAATATTGAAGCCGAATTGGGTGATGTGGCTATTTATGCTGGTAGAAAAGGTTTAAAGAGATAAAAAAATTTGGGGATATCCCCAAATTTTTTTTATCTCTTTTTAGTGTTCTCGTATTGCTATGCAAATACTTTTGTGATATTATAACCTAAATAATACTAGATAGTATTATTATAACAAATACATTACTAAAGGAGAAAATCGCAGATGTCAAAATTATTAGTTGTAGATGGGAACAGCATTATGAATAGGGCTTTCTATGGGATTATGGGGAGCAGGATGCTTACTACCAAAGATGGCACATATACAAATGCCGTTTATGGATTTTTGTCAATTATTTTTAAAGTTATTGAAGAGATAAGTCCTAATTATATAGCAGTTGCTTTTGATTTAAAAGCACCAACAGCTAGACATAAAGCATATGAAGGATACAAAGCAAATAGAAAAGGAATGCCAAACGAATTGGCAGAACAAATGCCAATTATAAAGGATATATTAAGAGCCATGAACATAAGCATTATCGAAAAAGAAGGTTATGAAGCAGATGATATATTAGGAACTCTTGCAAAAAAAGCTGAAGAAGATAGTATAGAGGTTACTATATTATCAGGAGATAGAGATACTTTTCAGCTTGCAACAGATAAGGTTACAATTAGAATTCCTAGGACTAAGGCAGGAAAAACTGAAGTTGATAATTTTGATAGAAAGAAAATATTAGAAGAATATGGAGTAGAACCAAAGGCATTAATAGAAGTTAAAGGATTAATGGGAGACTCATCAGACAATATTCCAGGAGTACCTGGTGTAGGAGAGAAAACCGCTCTTAACTTAATTAAGGAATATAAAACCATTGAAAATTTATATAAGGCTCTAGATGAAGGAACTGCAACAATTGTCAAAGGAAAAACAAAAGAAAAAATAGTTGAAAATAAAGAGTTAGCAGAACTTTCAAGATTCTTAGGTACTATAAATGTTGAGGTTCCAATAAATGAAGAAATTAAGGATTTAGAAGTAAAAGAATGGGATAAAAAAGAGGTCTTAAATATTTTTAAAGAACTGAATTTCAATAGATTTATAGATAGATTTAATTTAAACGAATTACAGGAAAAGAAAAAAAATAGTGAATTATTCATAATTAAAGATATTGATATTTCTGATGAAAACATAATTAACAAAATAAAAAAGCAAGGAAAACTTATATATTATTTTGGAAAAGTGATAGATAAGCAAAGTAAAAATGTAATAAAGAAGAAAATAAAATCAATTAATATTTTGGATATAGAAAATGAAGAAGTTTATTATATAAAAATAAAAGATTTAGATGAATTCTTAAAAAAGTTTAAATCAGTATTAGAAGATAAAAATATTGAAAAGTATGGATATTCAATGAATGAAGATTATGTAATGCTAATGGAAAATGGAGTACATTTAAGCAATATAGTATATGATGCAGAAATTGCAGGTTATGTATTGAATCCTACTAGTAAATCAACAATTCAGAATTTAGCATCAGAATACTTGGATATCGATATAGAAGAATATATAGCACAAAATGATTCAGAGTCTAATAATAAAGCTGGAGATGAACAAATTAATTTATTTGATGAATTATCCAATTCTCAAAAACAAGAAGAAATTGATATTGATAAATATAAAAATGCAATGTATGTATATTGTATAGGAATGTTAATAAGCAAAACTTTAGATAAATTAAAGGAAATAAATAGCCTAGATTTATTTAATAATATAGAAATGCCTTTAGTAGAGGTATTAGCACAAATGCAAGTAAATGGAATGTATGTAGATAAAGAAGAATTGGTACAAATTGGAGATAAATTAAAAAAGAATTTAGAAACACTTACGATGGAAATACATGAATTAGGTGGAGAAGATTTTAATATCAATTCAACACAACAATTAGGGAAGATATTGTTTGAAAAACTTAATCTACCAGTAATAAAAAAGACAAAGACAGGTTATTCAACAGATGTAGATATATTAGAAAAATTAAAAAAATATCATCCAATAATAGAAAAAATATTAGAGTATAGAAGTTTAATGAAATTGAATTCTACATATGTTGAAGGTCTACTACCATATATAAATGAAAAAACTAATAGAATACATTCATTCTTCCATCAAACAATAACTGCAACAGGAAGAATTAGTAGTACTGAACCAAACTTGCAAAATATTCCAACTAGAATAGAGTTAGGTAAGCAACTAAGAAAAGTATTTAAACCTAAAGAAGGATATATTTATATTGATGCTGATTATTCACAAGTAGAGTTAAGAGTATTAGCACATATTTCAAAAGATGAAAATATGATACAAGCATTTTTGCATGATGAGGATGTTCATAAACAGGCTGCATCAAAGGTTTTAGGAATTCCAATTGATGAAGTTACAAAGGAACAAAGAAGTTCGGCAAAAGCAGTAAATTTTGGAATAGTATATGGTATAAGCGATTTCGGATTATCTGAACAATTAGGAATAAGTAGAAAAGAGGCTAAAAAATATATAGAACAATATTTGGAAAAGTATAATGGAATAAAACAATTTATGGATGATATTGTTGAAGAAACAAAACAAAAAGGATATGTTGAAACATTATTCCATAGAAGAAGATATATTCCTGAACTTTCTTCTAATAATTACATGGTAAGACAATTTGGCGCTAGAGCAGCAATGAATACTCCAATTCAAGGAACTGCTGCAGACATAATGAAGATTGCTATGATTAATGTTTTTAAAAAGTTAAAGGAAAAAAATTTGGATGCACAAATTATATTACAGGTACATGATGAGCTTATAATTGAGTGTAATATCAAGGATAAAGAAGAAGTTGCAAAATTATTAAAGGAAAATATGGAGAATGCTATTAAAATGATTGTACCACTTAAAGTAGAAACATGTGAGGCTTTTAATTGGTATGATGCCAAATAAACCTTGTAAGTGTAAAAATGTATCTAGTAGTCAAAAGATTAAAAAAGGGGAGATTTGATGCTAAAAAAGTTTACAGTAAAAACAATAATAGCAATAGCTGTAATATTGATATTGGTATTATTGCTAAAAATATTTGATATCTATAATTTAGTTCAAAAACAATTTTATAGACAAGAATATTCAGAATATGTAAATAAATATGCAGAAATAAATGATATTGATCCAATGTGGATTTATGCAATAATAAAAGTTGAAAGTAATTTTAATAAAGATGCTACTTCTGGAAGCGGTGCAAAGGGCTTAATGCAGTTAATGGATTCTACAGCAACAGAAATAGCAAAACATTTGAATTTAAATGATTTTGAAAGTGATATGTTATATGAGCCAGAAATTAATATTATGTTAGGTACTAAATACTTTGATGAATTACTAGCAAAATACAATGAAAATTATTATTTAGCAATAGCAGCATATAATGGGGGAATTGGTAATGTTGATACTTGGATTTCCAAAGGAATAATTAAAAAAGACGGTTCTAATATAGAAAATATACCATATAAAGAAACAAACATGTATGTAAGAAAAACAGTTAAAGCATATGCGATTTATGTAGAATTGTATAAAATATAAATAATGGAGGTAAGATTATGTCAGTTTTAGTAACAGGTGGTGCAGGTTATATAGGTAGCCACACAGTAGTAGAATTATTAAATAGAGGAGAAGAAATAGTTATTATAGATAATTTTAGTAATAGCAAACCGGAAATACTTGATAAAATTAAGGAAATTACAAATAAAGATTTTAAATTTTATGAAGTGGATTTATTAGATAGGGAGAACCTTGAAAAAGTTTTTACAGAAAATCCAGAAATTGATTCTGTTATACATTTTGCAGGATTGAAAGCTGTAGGGGAATCTGTCGCAAAACCAATAGAATATTATCACAACAATATTACAGGAACTTTAGTTTTATTAGATGTTATGAGAAATCATAATTGCAAAAAAATAGTATTTAGTTCTTCTGCAACTGTATATGGAAATCCAAAAACAGTTCCAATTAAAGAAGATTTTCCATTATCAACAACTAATCCATATGGAAGCACAAAACTAATGATAGAACAAATTTTAAATGATGTGTATATTTCTGATAATAACTGGAGTGTAATTTTACTTAGATACTTTAATCCTATTGGAGCACATGAAAGTGGTTTAATAGGCGAAAATCCAAATGGAATTCCAAATAATTTGATGCCATATATTAATCAGGTTGCATGTGGTAAATTAGATTATTTAAGAGTGTTTGGAAATGATTATGATACAATAGATGGTACAGGAGTTAGAGATTATATACATGTAGTTGATTTGGCTCAAGGACATTTGAAAGCATTAGATAAAGCTCGTAGTTTTTCAGGTGTTGAAGCATATAACTTAGGTACAGGAACAGGTTATTCTGTTTTACAAATAGTAGATGCTTTTGAAAAAGCAACTGGTGTTGAAGTAAAATACAAAATCGTTGAAAGAAGACCAGGTGATATTGCAACTTGTTATGCAGATCCTAGTAAAGCAAAAAATGATTTGGGTTGGGAAGCAAAAAAAGGAATAGAAGATATGTGTAAAGATTCATGGAGATTTACTAAAAACAATAAATAATAAACAAAAATAATAAAATGGTAGAAGATTAAAATTTTCTACCATTTTATTATTAAATTAATTTAGTATATCTGTTAAAGAATAATTAACATCAGTATTAATTAATGTTAGGAATTGTTTCATCTAAAATTGTTGCATTTTCTTCTGTATTTGTTGCATTTTCATCTTCATTTATATTCATATCATCATCTTCATTTACATCAGTTGTTGGAGTTGCAGATGATGGTAATAAAAAGTCTTTATCTACATCAATACCAATCAATTTTAATCTTGAAGGTAATACACTATTTGCATTTGTTAATATTTCTGATACTAATTTTTGTGCATCTTCTTCAGATAAGTCAAACACATTTACAGAGTTGCCAGATGTTAATTCAGGTATAGAAACATCACCATAATTCATAGAACCATCAAATTTAATTTCTGCAGATTCTCTTTTATATTTGAAACTTATAGATCCTTCTAATTGAACATCTTCCTTTTTATAATCTCCTTTTGTAGATATTTCTATATCAGCAGAGATATCAGCTAAAGGTATATCTAAAGATAAATCAATTTTAGACTCATCTTTCTTATCTATTAATTCGTATTCTAATGTACCTACAGATGAACCTGAATATTTTGCTTCAAATTTTCCAGCTTTTTCTTCATCAGAATTTTTTGTGTATTCATTTACAAGACTGATAAGTTCTGTTTTACCATTAAATATTTTGTAAAGTGTTTTATTTTTTGCATATTCTATTGTAAATACTGTTTCTTTATCATCTGATTGTTCTACATCATCTAAAATATTTAATTCAATTCTAACAGGATTTGAGTTGTCTGAATAAACTGCTATTTGTATAGCTGAATCTGTAGCATCTTTCATAGATTCTAATTCTTCTAACATAGAACTTGTTAATTGTTCAATTACATCTTTTACTTTTTCATCACTTATTTTGTCTTGAGAAGAAGCTCCTAATATAAGATTTACCTTTTCTGCAATAATTTTACATAGAACATCATCATCTTTAATTAAGCCTGTTAATTTATCTAGAAAATCATATGCATCTTTACCTGTTAATGTTAAATAATAAGCAGTTGTTTTAACATCTTTATCATCAACTTCAACTTCAACATTTTTTTCTGTTGAGTAACAATCTTTTGAGATTAATTTTTCTAAGCAATCTTTATATGTATCATCAAAATGTTTTAAATCATCATCTGATATATATAATAATTCATATGGATCAATACTTGATAAACTACTGTTTAAAAGAGTATCTAATTCACTAGAAGATAAATCACTTTGTTCACCTATATATTTAATTAAATCCTCCATTTTAACAGCAACATACTTATCATATAAATCTTTGCAACCAATACCTATTGTAGAATCATTTTGAACTAAATCTAATGTTAATACTTCTGAATTATTTGTGAATAATCCAATTTTGCTTTGTGATTTCTTGTTTGAAGTATCTGAATATGCTTCCATTCTTAATTCACTTTTGTTAATAGTATCTTGTATATCAGAATCTAATTCAGATATATTTAAGTTTGCACTCATATTAATTTTGCTTGATACTGGTTTATTTGACATCTCTTTGTATTCTTTAAGAAAATCAGAATAATTTGAAAATTTTGCACCTTCTAGATTAAGTGCTTTTTGAATCTGATTTGAGAATACATCATTTGCAGGTTTTAAGAAATTGAATACATCAGTGAAGAACCATAAACCTGCGAAGGTTCCACCAAGTACAACTAATATAGCAACTATTGCTATAATAATTTTCTTTGCTTTCATTTAGCAATCCTCCTTTAAATTTATTTCAATTTTAATTATCTCATACTTCAAATTAAAAAACAAGACATAAAAAATAAAAAAAAGAAAATTATTATTTTAAAAGGAAAAAATAATTGAAAAATGGCGAAATTTATATTGACAGATATATTTTTTAATGATAATAATAAGGATGACTAAAATATACTACATCAGGAGGAAATTTAATTTATGACTAATACAAATTTATGGCAGTATACAGATGATAAATATAAAAATATGAGTGATGAAGAAATCATTAAATTAGTAAATTTAGGTGATAATTCTGCACTGAATTTTATAATGAATAAATATAAAGAAGTTGTTAACATTAAGGTTAGCAAGTATTTCATTATTGGTGCAGAAAGGGAAGATATTGTTCAAGAGGGATTAATAGGATTATATAAAGCCATAAAAAATTTTGATTTTGAAAAGGAAAATTCATTTAAGACTTTTGCAAATTTATGTATAGAAAGACAGCTTATAACTGCAATTAAATCATCAAATAGGCAAAAGCATATGCCATTAAATTCATATTTATCATTAAATATGTCTGCTTATGAAGATGAGGAAGCTGACACAGTTATAGATGTATTTGATTCTAATTCAGTAGAAGATCCATTAGATACAATAACTAAAAAGGAATATTATTCTGCAATTGAAAATGCTATTGACAAATCACTTAGTGATTTTGAGAAAAAGGTTTTAAATAGATTTGCAAAAGGTGAATCTTATGTTCAGATTGCTGATAAGTTGAATACTCAGGTAAAATCTGTGGATAATGCTATTCAGAGAATACGTAAAAAGGCTATTAGAGACATAGTAGGTTAATTTGTCATTTTTGTGTTATGATATTACAGTATGTGGGGGCTTGACTTTTAGTTTATATTATTGTAAATTAGAATAGTAATTATTTTTAATAAATAATTTATGTGCTTCCATAGCTCAGGAGGTAGAGCACTACCTTGGTAAGGTAGAGGTCACCGGTTCAAATCCGGTTGGAAGCTCCAAAACTTAAGATAAGACATATAAATTTTTTTTCGTTAAAAGAAGGTATTATATTATATGAAAGAAAATAAAGTAGATATAAAAAGAATAGTTATGATTTCTGTTATATGTATTGTGTTACTTGGTTGTCTTGCTGGAATTGCTGCAATATCATATAACTATTTTTACAATCAGAATATGAAGGATATTGAAACAGTTGCTTATAATGAGAAAATTGAGAATAATAAGTCTAGCGAGGATGCTTCATTAAAATCAGATGAACAAATGAATACATTAATAGAAGAAGTGGAAGAACAAGATCAAGAGGAAATTCTAGAAATATCTGAAGAAGAAAAGAAAAGACAGGAAGAAGAAGAAAAAAGATTGGAAGAGGAGCAGAAAAAGAAACAAGAGGAAGAAGAAAAAAAACGTGTTATCAATTATCCATATCTTTTAAAAGTTAATTATACGGCTAATACTGTAACAGCATATAAAAAGGACAATAATGGAAACTATACAATTCCAGTAAAAGCTATGGTTTGTTCTACTGGTGCGGCTACTCCTACTTCAGGTGTATATAAAACTCAAAATAAGTATAGATGGAAATTATTAATAGGGAATTCTTATGGACAATATTCCACAAGAATAACTGGACAAATTTTGTTCCATTCTGTTCCATATGAAAGACAGTCTCCAGATTCAATAATTACAAAATATTATGATAGATTAGGAATTACAACTTCATTAGGTTGTATACGTTTAACAGTAACTGATGCAAAATGGATATATGATAATTGTGCATTAGGTACATCTGTTGAATTCTATTCATCTTCAAATCCAGGACCATTAGGTAAACCATCTGCAACAAAAATTGCAAGTGCTGGTTACCCATATGATAGATGGGATCCAACAGATCCAGACCCAAATAATCCATGGAGAAATAAAGTTAATACACCACAAGTAAGTAATGAGAATAAGGGAACAGAGAGTGAGACAAAAAAGGATAACACTCAAGCTGAGAATAAAACAGAAAGCAACAATGGCGGTGTAACAAATAATAATAATAATAATCAAGAGCAAAGTGCTCAAGGTAATAGCCAAAGTAATAGTAATAGTTCAGATAATAAACAAAATAATAACCAAAACAACAATCAAAATAACAATCAAAACAGTAACCAGAGCAATAGTGATATAAACAATTCAAATAATGCTTCAAATGATAAACAAAACGGTGACAAAACCAATAATGAAAAAGATGAAGCGGATAGCTCTAAAGCAAATGTTACAGTTCCAGATGTTCTTGGGAAAACTGAAAATGAGGCTCAAAAAGCTTTAACAGATTTAACAGTTACTGTTAAATATAAATCTGATTCATCTAAGAAAAATGGAATTGTATTATCACAGAGTTTAAATCCAGGTTCTTCAGTGAAAAAGAAAACTAATATAGTAATATATGTAAATAAAATTGACGTTATAGATAATAATGATATTACAAAAGATGATGAAGAAAAGGCGGATGATAAAAATAATGATTTTTAATTAGTATGATAAATTTGGACAACCTATTTTAAAAGGTTGTGTTTGATTAATAAAGGAGAATGATATTAGTTATGAAAATAGGTATAGTAGGGCTTCCAAATGTTGGTAAAAGTACTTTATTTAATGCTATAACAAATGCAGGGGCAGAATGTGCAAATTATCCATTTTGTACAATAGAACCAAATGTTGGTGTTGTTCCTGTACCAGATGAAAGGTTAGATAGACTTGCTGAAATCTATAATCCTCAAAAGATAACACATGCAATTATTGAGTTTGTAGATATTGCAGGGCTTGTAAAAGGAGCAAGTAAAGGTGAAGGACTTGGAAATAAATTTTTATCTCATATAAGAGAGGTTGATAGTATAGTACAAGTTGTAAGATGTTTTGAAAATCCTAATGTTGTACATGTTGATGGAAGTATAGATCCATTAAGAGATATAGAAACAATAAATTTAGAATTGATTTTTGCAGATATTGAAACTATAGAAAAAAGATTAGATAGAGCAAGAAAAATGCTAAAAGCAGATAAAAAGGCACAAGCTGAAATAGATGTTTTAGAAAAGATAAAAAATGTCTTAGAATCAGGAAAATGTGCTAGAACAGTTGAATTGGCAGAAGAAGAACAAGAATTAATAAAAGATGCATTTTTACTAACAATGAAACCAACTTTATATATAGCAAATGTCTCAGAAGAACAACTTCAAAATGTAGAAAATGATGAAAATATAAATAAAGTTAAAGAATATGCAAGTTCAGAAGGAGCACAGGTAATACCACTATGTGTAAAAATAGAAGAAGAATTAGCATCTTTAGAAAGTGAAGATAAAAGGGAAATGCTAGAAGCATTAGGACTTACTGAATCAGGTTTAGATAAAGTTATAAAAGCAAGTTATGATTTATTAGGGCTAATGTCTTTTCTAACTGCTGGTGAGCCAGAAGTTAGAGCTTGGACAATAAAAAAAGGTACAAAAGCACCACAAGCTGCAGGGAAAATACATTCAGATATTGAAAGAGGATTTATAAGAGCTGAAATTGTTTCATATGATGACTTAATAAAAGAGGGGTCAATGAATTCAGCTAAAGAAAAGGGATTAGTTCGCTCAGAGGGAAAAGATTATATTATGAAAGATGGAGATGTGGTTTTATTCAGATTTAATGTTTAAGCTATTTTCAATAATAGGAGTATAATTATAAAATTTAATAAAAATTTTTGAAATTACATTTCACAGATAAATAATTTCAAAAATTTTTATTTTTTTCGCTTAACATTAAAAATTTTATTTGATTAGTTTTTCTAAAATTTGTACGGCATTACTAGCTGCACCTTTACGTATATTGTCAGCAACTATCCAAATATTCAAACCATTTTTAATACTGAAATCTCGTCTTATTCTACTTACAAAAACATTATCATT
>CANRGM010000026.1 GCA_947630155.1 uncultured Clostridia bacterium | reverse complement strand
AAAAAGAAATATAAAAATAAATGGTAATAACAGAAAGTAAATTTCGGTTGTTACCATTTTTAATATAATAATGTTATTCTATTGCCATTTTTTTCAATAATATTATCATTTCTTAGAAAACCCAATTCTCTCATCATAGCGCTTCTATCAACACTCAAGTAATCTGCTAAATCTGTAAGTGAAAATGGCAATGTA
Organism: uncultured Clostridia bacterium; assembly: GCA_947630155.1. Taxonomy (GTDB): domain Bacteria; phylum Bacillota; class Clostridia; order TANB77; family CAG-508; genus CAG-492. The sequence goes on along the minus strand of CANRGM010000026.1, from coordinate 14,184 downwards.
AAAGACTTACTAATATTTTTAGTTGCCACTAAGTTAAAATAAGTTAATAATTTTTCTCTTATTGTACGTTTACTTAATATTTCTATTCTTGTATTTAATGAGGTTATTTGTGCCAATAATAAGTCGGGAAGTGTCTGTATAAGTTTTTTGTGATATGAGCAAGTAGTAGTACATTTATTTTTAATGAATTCGTAGTCAAAAAATAGAACTTCGCATTTTGTTTTAGCTTCAACTAGTAATTCATTATTTGTTGTTACATTATAGAAAATTTCTCCAAAAATATTGCTTTCAAGATAATGCTCAACAATAGTTCGTGTTCCATTAAAATCATATCTTATTAATTCTGCTTCGCCGGATTTTAATAGACAAAGTTGTTGCCTTTTGGCTATATATGTTGTAATAGTTTCGTTTTTTGAAAACTTTTTTGACACAACTTTTTTGCAATTTTGACAAAATTCATTGTAAAATGATGTTAGTTCATTGTTTTCTGAATACATGATATGTGTTCACCTCCTGTAATCAGTTATATTATATAGCATTTTTTGAGTTTTTACAACAAAAAATGCATAATGGAAAGCTAAAATATGATTTTATTATCACTGTTTTGTACAGACATTTTATAATTTAATTAGTATATAAGTAATTGCTTAGAAAAATATAATAAATGTAAAAAATATTTACAGATTCTTACTAGTTAGTGGATTGTAGCAATGAAGATATCACAAGAAATATTAATGTAATGTTTTTGTAATAAAAATGTAATATAAAAAAATAAAAAAAATCTTGACTGATTAACACGAATTATTTATAATGAAAATGAAGGAATTCAAATAAACAAAAGAAAGGAAATGAAATTATGAAAAATGTAAAATCACAAAAGTTTTTAGCGATTTTTATCGCAATATTAATGCTTGCGGCAGCTTTTTTTAGTATGATAAATCAAGTTGAAGCTGCAACGAGTCCAACGTTTAGTCATGTTGAAAAAACTAACAATAAATTTAATGCAAAGGATGTTCTTAAATGGTCTGCAGTATACGGTTCAACTGGAAAAGATGTTACAGATCCAGCATGGCCAGTAATACCTACAGAAATAAATCAAGACATGATAAATAAAAAAGAAGCCATAGAAATACTTAAAGAAGGACAAAGTACTGCACACGTACTAAATGCTTCTGATGCTGCAACATTAAAGTATATGATATCTGGTAATACTAAGACTAATGGTGGAGCAGATCAAATGTTTATAGCTAAAAGCATAACTAAATCTTTGAAAGACGTTCAAGAATCTGATATTACTTTAAAATATACAATAGAATTACCTTTATATAAAAAAGGTAGTGTAAACGTAGCAAGTCAAACAATAACATATACTATTGTTAATGGTAAAATTAATGAATCACAAAATGTAGATTCAAACAACAAAAAAATAGAAGAGTATAAAACAAATGTCCATTGGGCTGATATAACTGACCAATATGACTATCCATTTATATCAGTAAAAGCTACTATAGCTGGTACATCTCAATATAAAGGTTCAGAATATGAATTACGTTTAGCAGCAAATGGTAATTGGTTTAATCAGTGGATGTTAATAAGAACTAAAGCACCAACACCAACACCAACACCATCAGCAAAGCCATCAACATCACCATCAACAAAGCCATCAACATCACCATCAGCATCTCCATCAACATCTCCATCAGCTGATCCAGGTCCATCTGATCCAGCTGATACAGAATTCAAAACAACATTAGAATATAAATCTGAACCAGCAGGAAAGTTAATAGGAGGAACATATTATCCACCTTATTATGAAAATGATGATGCAAGAAAAGATGTTGATGCAACAGCATTAATCAAATCAAAAACAGATGAAGAAATAAAGGCTACAAATGGGGTAGATTTAACAACAGATGGAAAACCAAATAGCGAAGGTTGGTATTATCCAGATGTAAATGATAAAAAAGTAATAGCAAAAGATTATCCATTTGACACATATGACAATACAACAGATAACGGAATGGTTAAAGAAACTGTACTATTAACAGGTGCAGAAGGTGGAGAGGATTCTCAAACACCATCTATCAAATGGACATTTAGAAGAAAAGTTAAAGAAGAGAAAGAAAATCCTGATGGAAGTATTACTGTAACAATAACATATAATTTACCTGTAGATGAAGATAGTATACCAAGTGATTGGTCACCAGTATATGATGATGATGGTACAACAATCCATAAAATACAAAGAGTTATAAAGAAAGGTGAAGATTATGATAAAGATGTACCTGTAAAACAAAATGGTACAGATGCAACTGTTGTAACACCTGTTAAGATTGAATGGGAAAAAGCACCTGTTATTCCTCAAGCTGGTAGTGCATTAGCTGTTGTAGTAGCTGGTATAGTTATTGTATCAGGAATTGCATTAGTAAGTTATCGTAAATATAGAGCATAATTTGTAATATAATAGAAAATAAATTATAATATAAATTATAAAGTATAATATAAATTTTAACATAATATAAAACAAATTATATTAGTTAATAATTAACTAGAAGATTGAGTATTATTTTATACTCAATCTTCTTTTATATTTTACAGTAAGTCATAATGGAAAGATGGTTTATGATATGTAAAAAAACGTTAATTTGCTATAATTTATTTGACTAGGTTTTATGGAAAATAGACGTAATAAGTATGTAACAAAATTGTAATAAAAAAATTCAAAAAATATTTTCCTAGAAATATCTGGGTTACAAAATATAGTAAATAAAAAAGTCATAATTAGTTGCAAATGCAACAAAAAAACAAAAAAAGTTAATGTATAATCAATTCATCAAATGAAATAAATATAAAATAAAAACTCATGAAGAAAGGGATGGATGTAAGATGCAAGTTATAAAAAGAGATGGAAGATTAGTAGAATTTAATAAGGAAAGAATAGTTAAAGCTATTACATTAGCTATGGCACAAACTCAAGGTGGTGTGGATGTAGAATTAGCAAATAAGGTGGCAAATACCGTAGAAAAACAATTAGAAGATAAAAACCAAGCTACAGTTTACGAAATTCAAGATTTAATTGAAAAAAAATTAATGACAACTTCTAGAAAAGAAGTAGCTCAAAGTTATATAACATATAGATATAATAGAGATGTTGCAAGAAAATCTAAAACTAAGGAAATTTTCTTAGACATAATTGGAGCAAAAGCAAATGATATTACAAGAGAAAATGCTAACATGAATGCAGATACACCTGCAGGAATGATGATGAAATTTGCATCTGAGACTACAAAACCATTTGTTGATGATTTCTTATTTTCAGAAGAGTCAAGAAAAGCTGTAAAAGAAGGTTATATACATGTTCATGATAAAGATTATTATCCAACAAAATCTTTAACATGTTTACAACATCCATTAGATAAAATTTTACAAAATGGTTTTAAAGCAGGACATGGTTCTTCAAGACCAGCAAAAAGAATTGAAACAGCAAGTATCTTAGGATGTATTTCTATGGAGACTGTACAAAATGAAATGCATGGTGGTCAAGCAATTCCAGCTTTTGATTATTATTTAGCTCCATATGTAAAAATGACTTTTGTGGAAGAAATAAAAAAATTAGAAGATTTTACAGGAAAAGATTTATCAAAATATTATAATTATCAAGTTGAAGATTATTTAACTAAAGATTTAGATGGATTAAAAGGTGAAGAAAGAGATATTCAATTTGCAATAAATAATACAGTTTCAAGAGTTCATCAATCAATGGAAGCATTTATACATAACATGAATACTATTCATTCAAGAGGTGGAAACCAAGTTGTATTTAGTTCTATTAATTATGGAACAGATACTTCTCCAGAAGGTAGATGTATTATAAGAGAAATACTTCTTTCTACACAAAGGGGTGTTGGTAATAATGAAACTCCAATTTTCCCAATTCAAATATGGAAGAAAAAACGTGGTGTTAACTATTTGCCAGAGGATAAGAACTATGATTTATATAAATTAGCTTGTGAAGTAACAGCTAAGAGATTTTTCCCTAATTTCATAAATCTAGATGCTACATTTAATCAACATGAAAAATGGGACGCAAATGATCCTGAAAGATTTAAATATGAATGTGCAACAATGGGTTGTAGAACTAGAGTTTTTGAAAATAGACATGGAGAAAAAACATCTATAGGTAGAGGAAACTTATCATTTACAACTTTAGATTTACCAAAATTAGCTATAGAATCAGCATATGAAGCACAAGAAAAAACAGGATGCAAATTTGAATTAGGTAGAGGTTCTGAAGAATTTATGACAGCTACATATAAAAAAGCTGTTAAAAAGATATTTATGCATAAATTAGAAGAATATGCAGGTATTGCAGCTCGTCAACTATATGATAGATATAAATTTCAATGTACAGCTATTGCAAAGCAATTCCCATTATTAATGGCAGGAATGTGGGAAGGTAGTGAAAAATTGGGCCCAAATGATGTAGTAGAACCAGTTTTAAAACAAGGTACATTAGGTATTGGATTTATAGGATTAGCAGAGGCTTTAACTGTTTTAACTGGTAAACATCATGCAGAATCTGAAGATTCACAAAAATTGGGTATTGAAATTATAACAGAATTAAGAGATGTTGTTAAGGAATTTTCTGATAGGTATGACTTAAACTTCAGTGTTTTGGCTACACCAGCAGAAGGTCTAGCAGGAAGATTTACTAAGTTAGATAGAAAACAATATGGAACTATTTTAGGTGTTACAGATAGAGATTATTATACAAATAGTAACCATGTACCAGTATGGTATAAATGTACAGCTGAACATAAGGCTAAAATTGAAGCTCCATATCATGATTTAACAAGAGGAGGACATATATTCTATATTGAATTAGATGGAGATGCAACACATAATCCAGAAACTATTGAAGGTGTAGTTGATTTAATGGACAAATATAATATGGGATATGGTAGTGTAAATCATACAAGATCTAGATGTATGACATGTGGTTTTGAAAATGCAGATGCAAACCTAGATAGGTGCCCAGTATGCGGAAGTACAGATATTGATACAATCCAAAGAATTACAGGATATTTAGTTGGTACAACTTCTCGTTGGAATCATGGCAAATTAAGTGAATTAAAAGATAGAGTTACTCATATTGATGGTGATTGCGGAGTTAAAGGTGCTCAATAATAACACAAAGGTTGAAAGAAGGTAATATGAAATGAAGATGGCAGGATTTTATGATGAAAGTATATCAAATGGATTAGGGTGGAGAGCTGTGCTTTTTGTAAGCGGATGTCCTCATAATTGCCCTGGTTGTCATAATAAAATGGCACAAAGTTTTGATTATGGAGAAGAATTTGATAAACAAAAAATAATTGATAAAATTTGCGATAATTCAATATTAAAAGGAATTACTATTAGTGGTGGAGAGCCACTTTGTAAAGAAAATGTTGCAGAGGTTGTAAATTTTATTAAAGAAGTTAAGAAAGTAAGACCTAATTTCAATGTATGGTGTTATAGTGGATATACAATTGAGGAACTAAAAAATAGAAATGATGATATTACAAATCAAGCTCTAAAAGAGATTGATGTGTTAGTTGACGGAAGATTTATTCAAGAAAAAAAAGATCCTACATTGAAGTTCAGAGGATCTTCTAATCAGAGAATTTTGGATGTACAAAAATGTATAAGTGAAAATAGAATTGTACAGGTTGCTTTATAAATAATTTTGGAACATGTATCATGTTTTTCTGGTGCATGTCCCAAAATTTTTCATTAGTAATTACAAGAGGGGGAAGATTGTTTGAAAGTTATAAAAAGAGATGGTAGAGCTGTTGAATATAATAACGAAAAAATTTGTGTGGCAATAGAAAAGGCTAATAAAGAGGTTAGCGAAAGTAATAGAGCTACTAGTAAAGAAATCGATTATATTGTTAGCTATATTGAGTCTCTAAACAAGAAAAGAATTTTAGTTGAAGATATTCAAGATATAATAGAACAGAAATTAATGGAACTGGGAAAATATGATTTAGCTAAGAAATATATAGTATATAGATATACACGAGCTCTAGTAAGGAAGCAGAATACTACAGATGAATCTATATTAGGTTTAATTAAAAATGTAAACAATGATTCTGATTCTGGAAATAAAACACCAATTATAGCATCTGTACAAAGAGATTTAATTGCTGGTGAAGTTTCAAAAGATTTAACAAAAAGAATTTTGTTGCCCGAAAAAATCAACAAAGCACATGAAAATGGAATAATACATTTTCATGATACTGAATATTTTCTTCAACCTATAATTAACTCGTGTTTGGTTAATATTGAAGATATGCTTTATAACGGAACAATTATAAATGATAATAAAATAGATCAACCTGCAACTTTTCAAATGGCTTGTGTGATATTTGCACAAATAATTATGGCGATTTCTGATAGCCAATATGGTAAACAATATCTCAATGTAAAACATTTGGGAAGGTATTTCAGGAAAAGTTATGACAAATTAAAGTTGGAATTGAGTGAAGTCATAGAAGAAGATTTAATTGATAAAATTGTAACAAAAATGCTAAAAAAAGAACTTTCTGAAGGTATAAAAACAATTGAATATCAGATTAATAGCCTAATTTCTACATATGAAAAAAAATCTGTAGTTACACTAATTTTGGAGTTGGATAATGAGGATAAATATTATAAAGAAAATGTTATGATTGTAACAGAAATATTAAATCAATATTTAGAGAAAGTTAATAAAGATAATGAGCATAATAAAGTATTACCAGTCTTAATTTGTAATTTTAAAAATATTGATGATAAGGAAATACAAGAATTATGTAAAATAGCGGAACAATGCAATATTACAGTAAATACAAAAGATATTGACAAATATAAATACGAGGGGCATTTTAATCAAGGTATAGTAAGTATAAATTTACCACAGATTGCTATTGAAACAGAAAATGATGAAAACGAATTTTGGAGAATTTTAGATGAACGATTAGAAATTTGCTATGAAGCCTTAATGTGCAAACATTATGCATTATTAGGTACTATTTCTGATGTTAGTCCTATACATTGGCAAAATGGTGCAATATCAAGACTTAAGCAAGGAGAAAGAATAGATAAATTGTTAAAAGATGGTTATTCAGATATTTCTCTAGGTTATGTGGGATTAGGAGAAACAATTAAAATTTTAGCATCAAAGTTTGACTGGAATGATGATATAAAAGATAGATATTTCAGCAAAATACTAAGATATCTGGAAGATAGGGTACAAAAATGGAAAAAAATGACAGGAATTGATTTCACAGTGGAAAAAACTATCAATACGAATGCAAATTTTAGGTTATTTAAAATAGATAAAAATAAATATGGTAAAATTTTAAATGTATTTGATAGTAATTGTTACAAAGATTAAGGAAAGAGAGTAAAATATTTATGCCTAAATTTTTTATAAATAATGAACAAGTAAATAATGAGTATATTAGAATAATAGGTAATGATGTTAATCATATAAAAAATGTATTAAGAATGAAGATAGGTGACACATTTAATGTTGGTAACAACCAAAGTTTAGAAAATTATATAGTTAAAATTCATAGTTTTGAAAAGAATGAGATTATATGTAAAATTCAAGAAAAGATAGAAACAATGGCTGAATCAAATATTAAAGTACATATTTATCAAGGTCTTCCCAAAGCGGATAAAATGGAACTTATTATTCAAAAATCTGTGGAGTTAGGTGTTGAAAAAATAACTCCTGTTGAGATGAAAAGGTCTGTTGTCAAATTAGATGGTAAGGATAAAGTTAAAAAGATAGATAGATGGCAAAAAATTTCAGAGGTCGCAGCTAAACAATGTGGAAGAGATATAATACCAGAAATTTGTAATGTCAAAAATATAAAAGAAATAGTTGCGGAATTTCCTGATTATGATAGTGTATTACTTTGTTACGAAAACGAGAAAAATTTGCATTTAAAAAGTGTGTTAAAAAATATAAATGCTAATTATAAATTGAAAAATAATACTGAATTGAAAATCGCTGTAATTATAGGCCCAGAAGGTGGAATAGATATTTCAGAAGTGGAATATCTGGAACAAAGAGGAGCAAAAGTTGTAAGTTTGGGAAATCGAATATTAAGAACTGAAACTGTTAGTCTTTCTTTGTTAAGTATTATTATGTATGAATTCGAAAGGAATGAAAATTAGTATGAGTATAATTATGAAAAATAATGATGAAGAAGAATTAGTTTCTGAAACAATAAAAGAAAAAGGTGAAGATGAAAATAAATATAACACAGTAAGTCTAAAGGAAATAAAGGATGTTTTAGGTGTAAAGGTTAATGAGAGTCAAAAGAAAAGTATGGTAAAGGAAATTTTGACAAATATTTTTATTGCAATAATTATGGTTACATATCTAATAATTGTTATAATGGGAAGCTCAAATATTGATATTGAAATTTTTGAAAAAGATATAAAAGTTATGACATTAAGTATTTTAGCAATAGGTATTTTTATTCTCGAAATGTCATATAAAAAGGACAATATTAAGGTAGCAATGTATGGGATAGAAGTGCTTATTTTTGGAGCATCAAATTTATGCCTAATATATGTAATAAAATTATACCTCAATAATTTAATTAATATAATAACTTATATGGGGATTGGAGTTGCAGTTTATTATATTTTGAAATCAGTGTTTATAGCAATAGGAAATACAAGGAAGTATAAAAAAGATAATAATGATATTAAAGAAATTGTAAAGAAAAAATAAATGTTGAATTTGTGAAAAGCATTATAGATTTTTTTTTATAGTACTGGACTTCTTGAGAATTTTGTAGTAAAATTATGGGAAAGGATTAAATAAATTCTAAGATTAACCGCATATAAAATGAAATTTGATTTTTATAAAAGGAAGGGATGTGTTTTTATGATAGTAAAACCAACAGTTACAGAACTATTAACTAAAACAGAGAACAGATTTAAATTAGTTATTGCAACTTCAAAAAGAGCTAGACAAATAGCAGAAGGAAAAGAGGTTTTAACAAACAGTGATGATGTTTCACCAGTTTCACTAGCAGCTGATGAAATTGTTGAGGGTAAGGTGAAGATATGCTAATATTGTTATCAGGAGTATCAGGAGCAGGAAAAGATACAATAAAAAAAGAGTTAATAAAAAGAGTAGAAAATGTAGAGTCTTTACCATCTTATACAGACAGAAAACCTAGAGAGGGAGAAGTTCCAGGGGAAGTTTACAATTTTGTAACAACAGAAGAATTTGAAAACATGATAAAGAATGATGAGTTTTATGAGTATAATATTCATCATGAACATTATTATGGTACTTCAAGGAAACTTATGGGTGAAAAAATTGCAAGTGGTAAAATTATAGTTAAAGATATGGATGTAAATGGTACAGAAAATTTATTAAGAATTTTGAAAAATGATACAAAAGTAATAACAATATTTTTACGTGTACCTAAAGAAATATTAAGAAAGAGATTAGAAAGCAGGACTACTAATCCAGATTTAAAGGAAATAACTTTAAGATTGAACAGATTTGATTATGAAGAGTCTAAGATTGGTATGTATGATTATGTTATAAAGAATAATGATTTAGAAAAGACTGTTGATATAATTATGGCAATTATTAGACATGAAAGTCAGAATAAGGAAAGCGAGTTTTAATTAAATTAGACTGAGATTATAGTAAAATAATCTCAGTCTATTAGTTTTTCGGCTACTCTACCATATTTTTTTGAAAAGTGTTAAGTAGCAATAGTTAGTATGAAAATAGCTATATTCGTATTGAAAATTGGTTGATAAATTGTTATAATATATAAGAAAATCAATTATTTTAGAGTTTAAGGAGTAAATAGTGATAGCTGAAATAATAATAAACAGTAATGTAAAAAACTTAAATAAAACTTTTGATTATAACATTCCTTTTGATATGGAGAAAAAGATTAGTATAGGAAGCAGAGTTTTAGTTAAATTTGGTAATATAAAGAAATTAGAAGAGGGATTTGTTGTTAATATTAAAGATTGCAGTGAATTTAAAGTTAAAGATATAGCAGTTGTGGAAGAAAAGGATTTTATAGATGAACCTAAAGTAGAAATGGCAAAATGGATGGCTCGTAGATATTTTTGCAATGTATCTGATTGTATAAAATTGATGTTACCGCCTGGTACAGGAACAAAAAATATGCAAAAAAGAGTAAAGGAAAAGTCATTAAATAGTGTTAGATTATTAAAAAATCAACTTCAGATAGATGAAGACATAGAAAATAAAATATTAAAATCAGAAAAGCAAATAAAAGTACTAAGGTTTTTAATAGATAATGATGATGTATTGATAACAGATTTAGAAGTAATAACAGAAGTATCAAAGGCTATTATCAAAACTTTAGAGAAAAATGGGTATGTGGAAATATATGAAAAACAAATTGAAAGAAATCCGTTTTTACATAAGGTTGTCGAAAAAAATGTAAGTTTGAGTTTGACTGAAGAACAGCAATATGCTTACAATATGGTTGAAAATGCAATAGAGGATTATATGAATTCAGAGTTTTTACTTTATGGTGTAACAGGCTCTGGAAAGACAGAGGTTTATTTGCAATTGATTGAAAAAGTAATAAATTCTGGAAAATCAAGTATAATGTTGGTGCCTGAAATTTCATTAACACCTCAAACTGTAGATAGATTTATAGCAAGATTTGGTCAAGACAATATTGCTGTTTTACATAGCAAGTTGTCAGTAGGAGAAAGGTATGATCAATGGTACAAAATAAAAACTGGTAAGGCCAAAATAGTTATTGGGGCTAGATCCGCGGTTTTTGCACCAGTGGAAAATTTGGGGATAATTATAATAGATGAGGAGCATGATAGTTCATATAAGTCAGAAATGACACCAAGATATAATGTAAAAGATGTTGCAAGATACCTAGGGAGAAAATATAATATTCCCATAGTTTATGGAAGTGCAACACCTGATATGGATACATATTACAGGGCTTTAAATGGGGATATTGAATTACTAGAATTAACAAAAAGAGCAAATAATTCTAAATTGCCGAATGTTGAAATAGTTGATTTGAAACAAGAATTGGCTAATGGTAATAGAAGTATGATTAGCATGAAATTATATGATGCTATTGAAAAAAATTTGAAAGATAAAAAACAGACAATTTTGTTTTTAAATAGAAGGGGATATTCAACTTTTGTAATGTGTAGAGATTGTGGTTTTACAGCCAAATGTAAAAATTGCAATATTACTATGACATATCATATAAAACAAAATAAATTAAAATGCCATTATTGTGGATATGAATGTAATGCATTAACAATTTGCCCTGATTGCCAAAGTAAAAATATTAGATATTTTGGAACAGGCACTCAAAAATTAGAAGCAGAGATAAATAAATTATTTCCTTCTGCATCAACAATAAGAATGGATGTTGATACAGTAAGTAAAAAAAATTCTCATGAAGAGATTTTAAGTAAATTTAAAAATGAAAATATAGACATTTTAATTGGTACTCAAATGGTAGTAAAAGGACATCATTTTCCAAATGTAACTCTTGTAGGAGTGATAGCGGCTGATACTAATTTAAATATTGATGATTATAGAGCAAGTGAAAGAACCTTTCAAATTCTAACTCAGGTTGCAGGTAGAGCTGGAAGAGAAAAAAATGAAGGAAATGTAATAATTCAAACTTATAATCCAGATAATTTTAGTATAGAATTTTCCAAAAAACAAGATTATAAATTATTTTATAACATTGAATCTAAATTAAGAAAACAATTGAAATATCCACCTTTTTGTGATATAATACTGCTTGGATTTAGTTCAGAAAACGAAAATGATATAAAAAAAGTTTGCTTAGAGGTTCACAAATATTTAAAAGATAAGATAGAAAACGAGAATATACCTATAATACTGTACAAACCAGTTCCAGCACCAATAGATAAAATAAAGAATAAGTTTAGATGGAGAATTATTATAAAGTGTAAATTTGGAGAGAATATTATTAATATAATAAATGATTGTATAAATAATGTTTTTAATAAAAAAAATTCTTCAGTAAGTATGATAATAGATGTGAATCCTAATAATATGTTGTAATATTTGTGATAAAGGTTTTTATTAAAAAAAATCTTTGCCAAAATAAAAAAGGTAGGTGTATAAAATGGCAATAAGAAATATAAGAGAAGACGGAGATGAAATTTTAAGAAAGAAATGTAGAACAGTTGAAGTAGTAGATGAAAAAATAAGACAATTAGTGGATGATATGCTTGAAACCATGCGTAAATATAATGGCGTAGGTCTTGCAGCACCACAGGTTGGTGTTTTAAAAAGGATTGTGGTTATAGATATAGATGATGGTAATGGACCATTTATCCTTATAAATCCAGAGATAATAAAAGAAAAAGGTGAACAAGAAGTAGAAGAAGGATGTTTAAGTTTTCCAAATAAATTCGCTAAAATAATAAGGCCTGCTGAGGTTACAGTTAAGGCTCTTGATAAAAATGGAAAAGAGTTTAAATTAAAAGCCAAAGATTTATTGGCACAGGCTATTTCACATGAAGTGGATCATTTAAATGGAATTTTATTTATAGATAAGATTATACCAGGGACTTTGGAAGTTGTTAAGGATAATGTATAAGGAGGATGGTTTTATGTTAAATATTCTATTCATGGGAACACCAGATTTTGCTGAAGAATCATTAAGGGCAGTATATAATGCAGGGTATAATATTATAGGGGTTGTTACAAATGTTGATAAGCCAAAAGGTAGAGGTATGAAAATGATGCAATCTCCTGTAAAAGAGTTTGCAATTTCAAAAAATATTCCAGTGTATCAACCTGAAAAAGTTAGAAAAAATGAAGAATTTATAAATAATATAAAACAATTAAATCCAGATGTTATATGTGTTGTAGCATATGGTAAAATCTTACCAAAAGAGATTTTAGATATTCCTAGGCTAGGTTGTATAAATGTTCATGGATCTTTATTACCAAAATATAGAGGTGCAGCTCCAATTCAATGGGCTGTTTTAAATGGAGATAAAATAACAGGCATAACTACAATGTATATGAATGAAGGTATGGATACAGGAGATATGATTCTTAAACAAGAAGTTGAAATAGGTGAAAATGAAACAACTGGTGAATTATGGGATAGACTATCAAAAATAGGTGGACAACTCTTAGTAAAAACAATAGAGTTAATAGAAAATGGAACAGCACCAAGAGAAAAACAAGGAGATGATTTTACTTTAGCTCCTATGCTAAATAAAGAGATGTCAAAAATAGATTGGGAGAATAAATCAGCAATAGAGATAAAAAATTTAGTAAGAGGTTTAAACCCAATTATGGGAGCGTATAGCTTTTTAGAAGGAAAAAAAATAAAATTTTGGAGTGTTAAAAGTCTGACAGATGAAGAGTTATTTGCAGAATTTCCAGATTTGTTACAATATAAAGAAAAATTTGATGAATTATATCCAGGTACAATTTTATTTTCTGATGCTAAAACAGGTTTATATATAAAGACTATAGATGGCAATATAAAGGTATTAGAAATACAGGGGGAAAATGCTAAAAAAATGGATATAAGTGATTTCTTAAGAGGCAATAAGTTGTATGCTTGTAGTGTTTTTCAATAATTTAGTGTCTAATTATAGATAATATTACAAAATGATTACGAAAAAATTACAACTGTATTACATTTTTTTGAAAGTATTGTCATTTTTTTGAAATATGATAAAATAATGCTAATAAAAAACCTTAAGGAGGATAAAAATTATGAGTACGAGAAAAAATGAAAAAACTTTAATATTGGTTATTCTATTATTAGTTATTGTAGGTATGGCAGTTGGTTATGCTGCATTGTCACAAGCAATTCAAATCAATGGAACAGCAAATATAACAGCTCAATGGAAAATTACATTTACAAATATAAAAGAGGGTAAAATGACAGGAGCAGAAACTAATACAGAGCCTTCTTATACAGCTACAACAGCTACATTTGATGTTGATTTATTATATCCTGGTGCTACAGCTCAATATTTGCTAACAGTTGAGAACCAAGGAAGTATAAATGCAAAATTAACAAGCGTAGATGGAATAGAGGCAGCAAATGAGGAAAGTCCAACAGACATAAAATATTCTATAAATGCTGT
>CANRGM010000025.1 GCA_947630155.1 uncultured Clostridia bacterium | reverse complement strand
ATTTGCAAAAATTAACATAATGTGGTATAAGTATAATGTATTCGAAAGAATGCACTGTTCGTTCAACCAAAAATTTTTATTAAAGTTTTAAGGAGGAAACTATCATGAAAAAAACAACGGTTTTGAACGATGTTCATGGAATCCAGAAGGTTCTGGAAGAGTATCTGGGAAACCGGAAAGCAGCAAAGGTTGCTGTAGAGCTTTCTGTAGCAATGCAGGGAGAAACTCAGCACACACACAATGCAGAAGTTTTTTTTGTCAATGGGGACGGAGATTTTTGACACAATAAATAAAAAGGTGTGTCAAAAATCTCCGTCCCCATTGACAATATTGACACCAAAATTACACCAAAACCAAAATAAAATCTCTTAAACTACTGAAAATTCAAGAGATTTTTAATATAAATGGTGCGGATGAAGGGACTTGAACCCCCACGTCGTTGACACTGGTTCCTAAGACCAGCGCGTCTGCCAATTCCGCCACATCCGCATTACAAAATTAATATTACCATACTTGCTGATAAATTGTCAATAGTTTTTCTAATAATTTTTCTAAAAGCTGTATTGCCAGTAGTATTTGTAATATGTTATAATAAATATACGTAATTTGATGAGAATATAAAACTAAAAAATTATAAAAAAGGAGTGAGATGTATGGAAATCCCTGTGCAAAAGAATAAAGAATACATAGTCAACATCATAGATAATGGCTTAGAAGATGAAGGAATTGCAAAAATAGATAATTATACAATATTTGTACAAGGAGCTATTAAAGGCGAAAAATGTAAAATCCTCATATTAAAGACTACATCATCACATGCTTTTGCTAAAATTATTGAAATTATAGAGAGAACAGAATATAGATGTGAACCTGATTGCCCTACATATAAAAGATGTGGAGGATGCAGTATGCGTCATATTGATTATGATAAAACTTTGGATATAAAACAAGAAAAGGTTCAAAATTTAATAAATAAGACTTTGACTAATAAAATAAAAGTTAAAAGTGTTTTAGGAATGGGAAATCCATATAATTACAGAAATAAAGCACAATACCCTGTTGGTACAGATAAAAATGGGGAAATTATATATGGAGTGTTTGCCAAAAGAACACATGATATTATTCCTGTACAGGATTGTAAGATTCAAAAAACAATTTCGTTTAATATAGCAGAGTTTGTAATAAATCAGATGAAAAAATTCGGAGTTAGTGCTTATAATGAAAATACTGGAAAGGGGTTAGTTAGGCATATAATTACAAAAGTTGGTATTCAGACAAATGAGGTTATGGTAATATTGGTCATAAATGGAAAAGAGATGCCTCATGAACTAACTATTGCAAACAACATCATTGGTGAATTCCCTAAGGTAAAAACAGTCGTAAAAAGCATAAATACTAAGAATACAAATGTAATCATGGGAGAAAGAAATAGGGCAATAGTAGGTAGGGGATATATTACAGATAGATTAGGAGATTTCATTTTTAAAATTTCACCAATGTCATTCTATCAGGTT
Organism: uncultured Clostridia bacterium; assembly: GCA_947630155.1. Classification (GTDB taxonomy): domain Bacteria; phylum Bacillota; class Clostridia; order TANB77; family CAG-508; genus CAG-492. The sequence continues at coordinate 14,093 of CANRGM010000025.1, read as the reverse complement.
AATCCGATTCAGGCAGAGGCTCTTTATAATATTGCAATTGAAAAGGCTAATATTACTAAGGATGATATAGTTTGTGATTTATATTGTGGTATTGGTACTATTGGAATTTTTGCTTCAAAATATGCTAAAAAAGTGTATGGTATTGAAATTGTGAAACAGGCAATTGAAGATGCTAAGGTTAATGCAAATTTAAATAATATTGAGAATATTGAATTTTTATGTGGAGATGTTGAAGATGCATTTGAAGAATTGATAAAAAAACATAAGGTAAGACCAGATGTTATTATTGTGGATCCACCAAGACGTGGACTTGATGAGAAAACTATTGAAAATATTTTGAAATTGAAGACTAGCAAAGTTGTGTATATTAGTTGTAATCCTGCTACTATGGTGAGAGATTTGAAGTTAATGGAGGAGATGTATGATGTTGTGGAAGTGCAACCAGTGGATATGTTTCCTTTTACTAGTAGTGTTGAGTGCTGCACGTTGTTATGTCTCAAGTAATCTCACAAACCGTTGATAATACTGAATTTTTGAAAAAATATATATTGCAATAAATCACTAACTATGTTAAAATAGTAATGCATATAAATTAAAAATATTAAGGAGGAAAAAATGAAAAACAAAAAATTATTATTAAGATTAATAGCAGTTTTAGCTTTAATGCTAATAGTATTAACAGGTTGCGGAAACCAAAAAGATGTATCTAGTAAAGAGGAAAACGAGGAAGAAGTTGTTGAAAAAGAAGAAGTAAGTGCAATAAATGATAACAACAATTATTTTATAATTATTGATGGAGAAAAATTCAATGCAGGAGATAAGATTTCTGATGTATCAAAAGTTGGACTTAAACAATCATCAAAAGTACTAGATCAAGAAGTATCAAAGAATACATACATGATTGGAGCAGGTTCTATATACAATTCAGATGATAAAATAGTATGTAATATTACTCCATTTAATCCAACAGACGATAAAATAACCGTGGCAGATGCTGTTATTGGTGGTATAGATATAGGAGAATACCAATATGACAAAATACCACAAGAAGTTTTAGATTTGAATATAGAGGTTTGTGGAGGAATTAAATTAGGTTCATCATATGATGATGTTAAGGAAGTATTTGGTGAAACCGAAGATACATACACAGCAGAAGAATTAGGGTATACAAAATACACATATGAATCTGAAGAAATATATAGATCATATGAATTTACAGTTGATAAAGATGGAAAAGTATCTGAGATACAATGGAGAAATTTAGTATTTAATCATTAATATTTATGAATATAAAAATTATTCTTAGAGAAAGTTAAAAGTCACAGATTATTACACTGTGGCTTTTAACTTTTGATAAAAAATTTAAAAAAAATATAGTGAAAATTGATAATATATGCTAAAATACAAATATAAATGAAGTCGGTTAAAATAAATAAAAAGGAAGTCATATAAAAAATGAGCAATGTTATAGAAAAACTTATAGAAGAAGTATTTGCAGATTTCCAAAACGGTGGAAATATTAAAAAAGCAATAATAAAAAAAGCAAATTTATATAAAAAAACCAATAGGTTTGAGATTTTGCTTAAATCAGATGTATTAATAGATATAAAAGATGTACATAATTTCGAACTATATTTGATTGAAAGATTCAAATTTGAAATTGTTATTGTGAAAATAGAATATACATGTGAAGTGGAATTGGATATTTCATCAAAATGGCAAGATATTATAAATTACATGGCGTATAAATATCCATCTGTAAAAGCCATTCTTAGAAATTCTACAATTCAATTGGAAGATAATAATGTAATAAAAGTAGATTTACAATTAAAAGGCTCAGAAATACTATATGCAAGAGGTATGGATAATACTTTTTCTGAGATTATTTATAATATTTATGGAAAAAGATATAAGATAAAATACTTTGATAATGAATCTAAAGAGAGAGTTGAGGAATACAAGGAAAACGCTAGAAGACTTGAAGAAGAGGCAATTAAAAGAGCAAATGCAGAAGCTATACAACAGCGAAAAGAAGCAATGGAAGAAGAACGAAAAAAGGTTGAGGCTAGGGAACAAGAATTGTTATCTAGAAGAAATTCAAATCAAAATACTAATGTGCAAACTACAAATGGAGCAGTAGGTGTTGAAAAAAGTGGCTCTGTAAATCAATCTGAACCAAATAAAACACCAAATATAAATCCTCAAGGAACTCAAAATATACCTAATGAAGCAATGTCTAAAGGTGTAGAAGATGATCAGCCATCTCCATTGATTTATGGAAGAAATACTAATATAAAAGACTCTCTATTAAAAATAGTAGATTTATCAGTGGATACAGGAAAGGCTTGTATTGAGGGCGAAATTGTACACATGGGTGACACAAGAGAATTGAAAACAGGAAAAATATTAATTCCTTTTGATGTATATGATGGAAGTAGTACTATAACATGTAAAATTTTTGCTGAAGCAGATAAAAGTAAAGATGTAATAAAAAGATTAAAAAATGCAAAAGGTGTAAAAGTATCTGCAAATGTGCAATTTGACCCATTTGCGAAAGAATTGGGTGCAATAGCAAATGTTGTTATTGAAACTTCAGGGATGAAAAAGGTTGTAAGAAATGATGAAAGCCCAGTAAAAAGAGTTGAGTTACATATGCATACTCAAATGAGTCAGATGGATGCAATGACATCTGCAAAAGATTTAATAAAAAGAGCTATGAAATGGGGAATGAAATCTATTGCTATAACAGATCATGGTGTTGTACAAGCTTTCCCAGAAGCTCATAAGTTATTAGGGTTTAATAATCCTGATATGAAAGTTATATATGGAGTTGAGGCATATTTAGTTCCTGATAAAACTCCAATAGTTACATGCTCACGCGGTCAGGAAATAGATACAACATATTGTGTTCTTGATTTAGAAACAACAGGCCTTGCCTTTAGAACAGATAAAATAACTGAAGTTGGAATAATGAAGGTTAAAAATGGTGAGGTAATAGATAAATTTGGATGTTTTGTAAATCCAGAGAAACCAATTCCACCAGAGGTTGTGGAGGTTACTCATATAACAGATGATATGGTAAAAGATGCAGAAACAATTGAACAGGTATTTCCTAAAATTCTGGAATTCATAGGGGATTCTGTTTTGGTTGCTCATAATGCAGATTTTGATATTCCATTTTTGAAATATCATGGTAAATTATTGGGATATGAGTTGAATAATACATATTTAGATACTTTAAGATTGGCAAAAGTCCTATTTCCAGATTTCAAAAAATATAAGCTAGGGTTAATTGCTGAAAAACTCGGAATTAAAGTAGAAGTGGCACATAGAGCATTAGATGATGTTGATACAACTGTAAAGGTATTTAACATAATGATAGATATGCTAAAAGAAAAAGGTGTAAAAACAATTGATGATATAGATATAGTTACAGATGAAGATGATTCAAAAGAAATGTATAAAAAACTTCCAACATATCATGCAATAATACTTGCAAAAGATTATGTAGGATTGAAAAATCTATATAAATTAATATCAATTTCCCATTTACATTATTTTTATAGAAAACCTCGTATATTAAAATCTATTTATAAAAAATATTCAGAAGGATTAATATTAGGTAGTGCATGTGAAGCTGGGGAGTTATATAGAGCGATAATAGGTGGAAAATCAGATGAAGAAATAGAAAGAATTGCAAGTGATTATGATTATTTAGAAATACAGCCTACTGGAAATAATATGTTTATGGTTAGAAATGGAACAGTTCCAGATGTTCAGGCTTTAGAGGATATTAATAGAAGAATTGTAAATTTGGGAGAAAAGCTTGGAAAATTAGTTGTAGCGACATGTGATGTACATTTTATGGATCCTCAAGATGAAGTTTATAGAAGAATTTTAATGGCAGGTCAAGGCTTTGATGATGCTGATGAACAAGCTCCTTTATATTTAAGAACAACAGAAGAGATGCTAAAAGAGTTTCAGTATTTAGGAGAGAAAAAAGCGTATGAAGTTGTAGTAGAAAATACAAATAAAATAGCGGATATGTGTGAAAGAATTAGTCCAATATCACCAGAAAAATGCCCACCATACATTGATAATTGTGAACAAACAATTAAAGATATAGCATATACAAAAGCACATGAATTATATGGTGATCCGTTGCCAGAAATAGTTCAAGAGAGATTAGATAAGGAATTGGATTCTATAATTAAAAATGGGTTTTCAGTAATGTATATTATAGCACAGAAACTTGTTTGGAAATCAAATGAAGATGGATATTTAGTTGGTTCCAGAGGTTCTGTTGGTTCATCTTTTGTTGCTAATATGACTGGAATTACAGAGGTTAATTCGCTTCCGCCTCATTATAGATGCCCTAAATGCAAACACTCAGATTTTACAGATTATGGCTATAAAAATGGGTTTGATTTACCAGATAAAGTTTGTCCTAAATGTGGTGAGAAATATGATAAAGATGGAATGGATATTCCATTTGAAACCTTCCTTGGATTTAATGGAGATAAAGAGCCTGATATAGATTTGAATTTCTCAGGAGAATATCAGGCAAAAGCACATAAATATACTGAAGTAATTTTTGGTAAAGGAACTACTTTTAAAGCAGGAACCGTTGGTACAGTAGCTGATAAAACAGCATATGGTTATGTTCAAAAATATTATGAAGAAAGAGGAATTCCAGTAAACAGAGCAGAGATTTCAAGGCTTTCAGAAGGCTGTACTGGCATAAAAAGAACAACTGGACAGCATCCTGGAGGAATTATTGTTGTTCCAAAGGGAAGAGAAATATATGAATTTACCCCAATACAACATCCAGCAGATGACCCTAATTCAGATATTATTACTACACATTTTGATTATCACTCTATAGATCAAAACCTATTGAAATTAGATATTCTAGGCCATGATGATCCGACAATTATAAGAATGCTTCAGGATATTACAGGTGTTGACCCACAGAAAATTCCTCTTGATGACAAAGAAACAATGTCAATTTTTTCTTCAACAAAAGCATTAGGATTAACTCCAGAACAAATAAAATCACCTGTGGGAAGTTTTGGGGTTCCAGAGTTTGGAACAAAATTTGTAAGGGGGATGCTTGTAGATACAAAACCCACTACTTTTGATGAATTGATACGTATTTCAGGATTATCTCATGGTACAGATGTGTGGTTAAATAATGCTCAAACTTTGATACAAGAGGGAACTGTTACTTTGAATGAGGCGATTTGCTGTAGGGATGATATTATGATTTACTTAATAAAAAAAGGATTGCCACCAAATCCGGCTTTCAAAATAATGGAAACAGTTCGTAAGGGAAAAGCCTTGAAAGATCCAGAAAAATGGTCTGAATATAAAGCTTTGATGAAAGAACATGATGTGCCTGATTGGTATATAAAATCATGTGAAAAAATTAAGTACATGTTCCCAAAAGCGCATGCTGCTGCTTATGTAACAATGGCTTTTAGAATTGCATGGTTTAAAGTTCATATTCCAAAGGCCTACTATAGCGCATATTTTTCTATTAGAGCTAAGCAGTTCGATAGTGAAATAATGTGTCATGGTAAAGATAGGGTAAAAAATAAAATGAAAGAAATTGAACTTGCAGGAAATAGTGCATCAAATAAGGATCAGGAAATGTATCCAGTTTTGGAATTGGTGCTTGAAATGTATGAAAGAGGAATCAATTTTTTACCTATAGATTTGTATAAATCACATCATTCAAAGTTTTTGGTGGAAGATGAAGGAATTCGTCCGCCATTAGATAGTATTCCAGGGCTTGGACCAATTGATGCAGAGAATATATTTAAGGCAAGGCAAGATGGAACTTTCATGTCAATTGATGATATGAAGATTCGTGCTAAAATTGGAAAAGTTGCTATTGAGACTTTGAAGAGTGTAGGTGTTTTGGATGGAATGAGTCAGAGTAATCAGATGAGTTTATTTGGGTGAATATTTACATATAAGGAGGAAAAAATGCCATTAATTGAAATTTTAGGATTAAAAAATATAATAATATATTTGATTGTAATAAATTTAATTGCCTTCTTTGCAATGGGAATTGATAAATGGAAAGCCAAAAGAGAAGCATGGAGAATTCCAGAGGCAACCCTATTATCATTAGTCTTGTTAGGCGGAGGAATTGGTGGAATTGCTGGGATGTACATATTTAAACACAAAACTAAAAAAGCAAAGTTTTTCCTAGGTTTCCCAATCATTTTAATTGCAGAGATTGTAGCAATTGTATATATTATGGTTACTACATAATATGAAAAATTGAAAAATTTACTATAATTACTAGGTATTTACTTGATAAATGCGATATAAAATGGTATAATATGGTTAATGTACTTATGTACTATAGCACATTGAATCCATTTAAACAAATGAGACAATTGTCTCGCCAATAACAAGGAGGAAATAACAATGAAAACAAGTGCAACAACCCCTAGGTTCAAGGAAGTCCAAGAGTCTACCATTACAATTAAGAATGTTGCGTTAAGTGGGATTACGACTCTACGGGTGGACAAAGTTACGACTGTTACTAACATCGTACAGGAAATTAATCCGAAAACCAACAATCTAATCAGAAATATTTCTAAAAATGTTGTAAGTCAGGCTGTAGAACCACTGTCATTTGAACTGGTTGAGGTTACACCCAAACAAATTGTTTCACACAGGAAGAATGGAACTCCGTCTTTTGTACTAAAAATGGAGAATCATTTCTATTACACAGAAATTCCAGCAAATTTTAGTTTCATTGGTTCAGAGATGCTCGGAAAACACAAATGCGTTTTGCTTGATCATGAATGTCGCCGTTTTATCCCAGTAAGTTATGCGAAGGGCGGATGTACTAAGGTAATGGATGTTCATCCTCATATTGAAAGATACGATTATATTACAATCGGATATGAGACGTTCAACACGAAGCAGGATACATTTGTAGTAATAGAATGTTCTAATTACGAAGGGTGTTTGCCTAAAAAGAAAAAGCTTTCTCAGAAAGCAATCAACAATACAAAAATCTCACTTGCACAGTTCATATGGAACGATGTCGAAGACATGAAAGATGTAGTTGATAGAATACATAAAAACCAAGAATGTAATGATGACAGTGGCATTAGTGATATTTAAGAAAGGGGATTATTGGAAAAAACAATGTCGGCATTCACGAATGAGGTGCCGACATTGTTTTTTATAAGAGTAATTGGGAATGTGTCCAAAATTGATTAGGAGGAAATAAAAATGTTAGATTTCAAAAAAGAAATTTCAAAATCAATTGCAAATGCTTTAAAATTAAACAATGCAGACTTATACTCATTTGTAGAAGTTCCTAAAGATTCAACAAATGGAGATTATGCTTTTCCATGCTTTAAATTAGCAAAAGAACTAAAAAAATCTCCAATGATTATTGCAAACGAAATAATGGAAAAGATTCAGTTAGATAACGAAATAATAGAAAAGGTTGAGGTTGTATCTGGTTACTTAAATTTCTTTATTAATAAGCTTACATTAGCAAAAATCATTGTTGATGAATTTTCTGAGAATAAAGAAATTGAAAAGTGTGATATAGGAAAAGGAAAAAATATAGTAATAGATTATTCTCATCCAAACATTGCAAAACCTTTTCATATTGGACATTTGCGTTCTACTGTAATTGGTCAAGCTTTGTATAATATTTATAAATATTTAGGATACAATGTTAAAGGTTTAAATTATTTAGGTGATTATGGAACTCAGTTTGGAAAAATGATAGAAGGATATAAATTATGGGGAAAGGAATATGATATAGAAAAAGACCCTATAAATCAAATGATGGATATTTATGTTAGGATAAATAATTTATGTAAAGAAGATGAAAGTGTTTTAGAAAACTGCAGAAATAATTTCAAAAAATTAGAGGATAGGGATCCTTATTGTGTTGAACTATGGGAAAAGTTCAGAGAGCTAAGTTTAAAGGAATTTCATAAAATTTATGATATAATAGGTGGAAAATTTGATTCTTGGGATGGAGAGGCTTATATTGCACCAAAAGTTCCAGAAATAATGGATTTATTAGAAAAATCTGGAGAATTAAAAGAATCAGAAGGCGCTAAAATAATCGATTTGGAAGAAAAAAATATGCCCCCTTGTATGATAGAAAAATCAAATGGATCATCAACATATGCAGCTCGTGATTTGGCAGCAATTCTTTATAGAGCAAGAACCTATGACTATGATAAAGCTCTATATATAACATCATATGAACAAGTTTTACATTTTAAACAGGTATTTGAAACAGCAAAATTGCTAGGAATGCAGGAAAAGTATGTAAATGGACTAGAGCATGTTCCTTTTGGTATGGTTTTACTACCAACTGGTAAAATGTCAACAAGGGAAGGTACGGTTGTAAAACTTGAAGACTTATTAAATGAATCAATTCAAAGAGCAAAAAAAGTAATAGAGGAGAAGAATCCAGACTTAGAAAATAAAGAAGAAGTAGCTAGAAAAGTTGGAGTAGGAGCAGTTATTTTTAATGATTTAGCAAATAATAGAATTAAAGATGAAATATTTGATTGGGATAGTATACTTAATTTTCAAGGAGAAACTGGTCCATATATTCAATATACTTATGTTCGTACAAAAAGTATAATTGAAAAGGCTGGAGAAAATTCAAAAAATATAGACTTAGAGTTTTTATTAGATGAAGATTCACAAAATATATTAAAGCTAATATATAATTTTAAAAATATTTTAATTCAAGTAACAGAAAAAAATGAGCCATCAATTTTATCAAGGTATTTGATAGATGTAGCAAAAGCATATAGTGTATTTTATAATTCTAATAAGGTTATAGTAGAAGATGAAAAAGTTAAAAATGCTCGTGTATTTTTAACATATGCAACAGGGGAAATATTAAAAATAGGTGCTAATTTATTAGGAATACAAATGCCAGATAAGATGTAGAGTTTTTGAACTAGAGATATTTTACACTTGTTGCTTTCAAAAGTTATGAGGACATATGCATATTTTGAAATTTAAAGAATAACATTAGAATATAAAATTAGAGTACAAGTAAGTTTTGTACTAAAACTGGAGGAACAGATGAAAACAAAAGTAAGATACAATTCAAAATATGCAGAAAACCTTAAAAAAATCCTGTTACAACATATAAATTCCAACATGAAAGATTATTTAATATTATCAATAATTTTCATAATAGGTGTAATGATAGGAGTAGTAATAATTAATAATTCAAATGAACAAAGTAAATCTGAAATAAATGGATACATAAATAGTTTTGTAAATACAATTAAAGAAGAAAAATATGAGATTGATAGAGCAAAACTAACCAAAATATCAATAATAGAGAACTTAAAAATAGTAGGGATTATATGGGTTGCTGGGTCCACTATAATAGGAATACCAATAATTTACTTATTTATAGCATATAAAGGTTTTTCTATTGGGTATACAATTTCAGCAATTATTTCCAGTCTGGGAGTTTGGAAACGGTATAGGCTTTTCATTAGCATCATTATTTTTACAAAATATAATTGTAATACCCATAATATTGATGTTAAATGTAAGTGCTATTAAATTGTATAGATCATTAGTGAAGGATAATAAAAATTCAAGTGTAAAAAGTGAAATAATTAGACATACAGTTTTATGTATAATTCTGTCTATTCCACTAATGGTAGCTTCTTTGATAGAATCAAATATATCAACCAGTTTGATATGTTTGTATAATTAGGAAAAATATACTAAAAATATAAAAAATACTCTTTACTTTTTAGCTAAAATCTGATATAACATATATAGTTTATGTAAATTTTATGAGGTTTACAAATAATATTTAATGTAAGGGAGCTAAAGGAAAATGAATGAACAAATAAAATTATTTTTGAAATTTCTTCAAAACGATAAAAAATTATCAGATAACACACTTCAATCATATAAAAGAGATATAACTCAATTTGAAAAATATGTTGAAGAAAATCAAATTAATTATACAAAAGTAGATGAAAAAAATATAAAAGATTATTTAGAATACTTACAAAATATTGGGAAAAAAACATCAACAGTATCAAGAAATCTAGCTTCAATAAGATCTTTTTATCAATATTCAGTTAGAACAAAGAAAGTTTTACAAGATCCCACAAATAATATACAGGCGCCAAAAATTGAAAAGAGAGTTCCTAGTATATTAACAGCAAAAGAAGTTGAATTACTTTTAGATCAACCACAAGATGTAGATTTAAAAGGAATTAGAGATAAAGCAATGCTTGAATTTGCGTATGCAACAGGAATGAGAGTTACTGAAATTATTTCTTTAAACCTAGAAGATATAAATTTTGAAGAGGCATATGTATGTTGCAAAACAGGAACAAAGCAAAGAAATATTCCTTTAGGAACAATGTCCTTAAAAGCTCTAAAAGCTTATGTTGAGGATGCTAGACCTTATTTAATAAAAGATGACAGTGTTAAATCATTATTTGTTAATATAAATGGTAAAAGATTAACAAGACAAGGTTTTTGGAAAATTGTTAAATATTATAAAGAACAAGCTCATATAACAAAGGATATAACACCACATGTTTTAAGGCATTCATTTGCAACACATTTATTACAAAATGGAGCAGAATTAAAGGCAATTCAATCTATGCTTGGTCATTCAGACATTTCTTCTACACAGGTTTATATGCAATTTCAAGATGAAGGATTAAAAAATGTGTATAAAAATACTCATCCAAGAGCATAGTTTATAAAAAAATTTGATTTTAAGAGGGAGTAGCTTATAAACTACTAATCAACAGTTCGTAATTTCTGGTTAGTAACCTGGTATATATTTTATAAAGGTAAGCAAGACTTTTAAAAATGTTGGATTTCGTTTTTTGGGGAAGTTCAATGTTTTTGAGGGTCTTTTTTATTGTGGGTGGGGGACGTTTGCAGAGGGCCGTCGAATTCAATAGTTATGTAATGACGTTAAATATATTATTATTTCGTTCGTTTGCTGGCGTTGGGATTTTGACGAAGACGTTAGGTGGGGGCGCCAAACTGCGCACTCCACTGCATAATAATATATTTAACGGCATTACATAACTATTGAATTCGACTACTCTACTGGATATTTTTGGAAATCAAGATTGACTAAATTGGGAGGAAGTGATAAAGTGGGGTTGATGAGAATGTGATGGTTAATAATTTTTTTATAAAAACAAATAATATAAATAGATTATTAGGAGGAAGATGAGTTATGGTGAAGAGTTGGTATAACAAGTCTAGGGAGGAAATATTTAAGGAGTTTAATATTTCTGAGGATAAGGGTTTGTCAGGTGAGCAGGTAACTGCAAATCGTGAGGAGTATGGTATGAATGAATTGACTGCTCAAAAGAAAAAGAGTTTGTTTGTGAAGTTTTTAGAGCAATTTAAGGATTTTATGATTATTGTTTTGATTATTGCTGCTATTGTTTCTGGTGTGGTTGGTTATATAGAAGAGGGTAAAGTTACTGATTCTATTATAATTTTGGTGGTTGTTATAGTTAATGCTATAATTGGTGTTGCTCAGGAATCTAAGGCAGAGAAGTCTTTGGAGGCTTTGCAGAAATTAAGTAGTCATTCTGCTAAGGTTGTTAGAGATGGTGAGTTAACGGTTGTTGCATCAAGGGAATTAGTTCCAGGGGATATAGTTGTTTTAGATACTGGTGATTTTGTTCCTGCGGATTTAAGGATTATTGAAGCTGTTAATTTGAAATCACAAGAGGCATCTTTGACAGGGGAATCATTGCCATCAGAGAAGAATTCGGCAACTATTGAGAATGAAAAAGTTGGTGTTGGTGATAGAGATAATATGTTATTTTCTTCAAGTTTAATAACATATGGTAGAGGAAAAGGTGTGGTTGTTGAGACTGGTATGAATACCGAAGTTGGAAAAATTGCTGGAATAATTAGTAATACTGTAAAAGCTGAAACTCCTCTTCAAACTAAATTAAATAAACTAGGTAAAACACTTGGAATTGCAGCTTTAGCTATATGTGTGATTATATTTGTAATAGGTTTGTTATATGGTAAAGCTCCTTTAGATATGTTTATGACTGCTGTAAGTTTGGCTGTTGCAGCTATTCCAGAAGGTCTTGCTGCTGTATCAACTATTGTTCTTGCAATTGGTGTTCAAAGGATGGTTAAGAGAAATGCTATTGTTAAGAAATTGCCTGCAGTTGAGACTTTAGGAAGTGCTTCAGTTATTTGTTCAGATAAAACTGGAACATTAACACAAAATAAAATGACAGTTGAAAAAATCTTTTATGATGGAAAATTAGTGGATATTCAAGATATAAAAGAAGAAGATATAAAAGATGATTTAGAAAGATTAACATGTATAAGTATGTTATGTAATGATACAAAAGTAAGTGCTAATAATGAATTAACGGGTGATCCAACAGAAACAGCATTAGTTGATATGGGATTTAAATTGGATTTTCAACCAGAATTATTTGAGTCATATCCTAGAGTGAAGGAAGTTCCTTTTGATTCAGATAGAAAATTAATGACAACAGTTCATCAAGCTGGAAATAAGTATTTGGTATATACTAAAGGTGGGGTTGATGAATTATTAAAAAGATGTAATTCGTATATATTTGATAATGAAATTAAAAATGACTTGGATAAATTCAAAGTAGAAATAAGCAAGCAAAATGAACAGATGGCTCAAAATGCGTTGAGGGTATTAGCAATGGGATATAAAGAGTTAGATCATTTGCCTACTGAAGAAGAAATGAAAAATATTGAATCAGATTTAATTTATGTTGGTATGGTTGGTATGATAGATCCACCAAGGGAAGAGGTAAAAGCAGCAGTTGCTAGATGTAAAACAGCGGGAATTAAAACTGTAATGATAACTGGTGATCATAAGATAACTGCAACAGCTATTGCAAAGGCATTGGGAATTTTGGAAGATGGTGATGAGGCAATAACTGGAAGTGAACTTGAAGGAATGTCTGATGAGGAATTAATTAAAAGGGTAAGAAATATTGCAGTATATGCAAGGGTTTCTCCAGAGCATAAGGTTAGAATAGTTAAGGCATGGCAAGCCAATGGTGAAATTGTTGCTATGACAGGTGATGGAGTAAATGATGCTCCTGCTTTGAAAACTGCGGATATAGGTTGTGCTATGGGAATTGTTGGTACTGATGTTTCAAAAGAAGCGGCAGATGTAATTTTGACTGATGATAATTTCTCTACTATAGTTTCAGCTGTAGAAGAGGGTAGGCGTATATATGATAATATTTTAAAGGCTATTCAATTTTTGTTATCTAGTAATGTGGGTGAAATTATACTTTTATTTGTAGCAATTTTAATTGCTCCTGTACTTGCCAGCAAGTTTGGAATTGATATAAAATTAATAGAGCCTTTATTACCAATTCATATTTTATGGGTTAATTTGGTAACTGATTCACTTCCTGCATTGGCATTGGCTGTTGATCCGGCTGAAAAGGATATAATGAATAGGAAACCTAATAAGAAACAAAAGGGTATATTTACTAAGGGGATGACATGGAGAATAGTGTATCAAGGTTTGATGATTGGTTTGTTAACATTAGTGGCATTTATAATAGGTTTAGGTACTAAGAATGTTCCAGAGGTTGATGGGATGACTTCTGAGGAAGTTCGTGTGGCAATTGCGCAAACTATGGCTTTTATAGTGTTGGCTTTATCTGAGTTAGTGCATGTGTTTAATATTAGGAATAATAGTAAGTCTTTGTTTAAGACAGGAGTGTTTAATAATTTGATGTTGGTAGTTGCAATATTGGTTTCTGCTGGTTTGATGTTTGTGGTATTGTTGGTACCTGGTTTAAGAAGTTTGTTTGATATTGTTCCTTTGCCGGTAGAGAATGTTATTGAGACTATTTGCTTAGTGTTTGCTCCGGTAGTTATTGTTGAAATATTTAAATTGTTTAAGATTAATACAATAAGGGGAGAGTAAGTTTTATTACAAATATTTTAAAGTAAGTGTGGTAGAGAAAGGATGTGTGTATTTTGAAGGATTTTAGTAATATTTTTGAAAGAAAGATTAATTATTATGAAACTGATAGAAT